>DATMXP010000023.1 GCA_035561515.1 Terriglobales bacterium
TCTAAAGACCTCAGGACGTCCATCCGCCCAGCGGAGGGCGATCAACCGCATGAACTTTCAACTCGATCACTCTTCCCGCCAGCGCCTCGGCTACAAACTCATCGACCTCATCAACGAGTACTTCGACTCCCTCTCTGACCGCCCCGTTCAGCTGCCCCTTGAAGAACGCACCTTCGGGCAGTTGCGCGACGTCATGCCCGAAATAGGCGAAGAAGCCAACGCCGTCCTCGACGAAATGGCCCACGAGCTAATCAACAAGGGATTCCACGTCCCGGCTGCCAACTACTTCGGCCTGATGAACCCCACGCCCACCTATATGGCGGTCCTCGCCGAAGCCTTCGTCGCCGCCATCAACCCGCAGCTCGCTTCCCTGGCCCGCTCGCAACTCGCCTCGAAGATTGAAGCCGAAACAGTCCGCTGGATCGGCGAGCGCATCTGGGGCGCCAACGGCCAAAAACCAAAATTCGACGGAACCTTCACCAGCGGCGGAAATGAAGCGAACTTCAGCGCCCTTGCAATGGCGCTCGCAACGCATCATCCTTGCGCGCTCGACGACGGATTCGCTGGTTGCGGCGATCGACCCGTTCTTTACGCTTCCGCCGAAAGCCATCATTCGCTCGACAAATCCGCAGGATTGCTTGGTATCGGTCGCAAAGCCCTTCGCCGAATTCCCGTCAACGCGCGTCTGCAACTCGACGTAGCCTTGCTCGACCGTCAGATCCAGGCTGATGTAATTGCTGGCTTCAAACCGTTCGCTGTCGTCGGAACCGCTGGAACAACGAACTCAGGCGCAGTTGACGACCTGAACGCGCTCGCCAACATCTGCGAGCGCTACGGACTTTGGTTCCACGTCGACGGCGCTTACGGCGCAGCTGCAACCTTCAGCGACAAGCATCGCAACCTCGTCGCTGGAATCGAACGCGCTGATTCGGTCACGATCGATCCGCACAAATGGCTCGCGATGCCGTTCGCCGCAGGTGTCGTTCTCACCCGTCGCGCTGAGATGTTGCAGAAGACCTTCGGCGTCGCAACGCCTTACATGCCGAAAGTCGCAGGCGCGACGATCATCGATAACTTCAAGGTCAGCGCGCAATGGTCGCGCCGAATGAATTCCCTGAAGCTCTGGCTCACGTTGCGCGTTCACGGTCGTCAGGCTTACGAGCAGCTCATCGACGAGCAACTGAGACTCGCCCGCAAGTTCGCCGACTGGATCAAGCAATCCGAGCACTTCGAACTTGTCCACGAACCGCAACTCACGATCGTCAACTTCCGCCCGCGCGGAATTGCCGATTCCGATGCTGCGGCCGCAAACGCTACCATCGTCGATGAGATCACGCGCGATGGTCGCCGCTGGCTTTCGCAGACTGTTGCCGGCGGAAAAGACGTTATCCGCATGATGGTCATCAGCTATCTGACTTCGGAGAAACAGCTTCAGGAATTGCAGGAAGCGCTCACGGCAGCAGCGCTGAAGACGGCTCGCGTGCGCCAACGTGCGAACGTCTAATCAACGCCGAGCGTTGCCAGCAGCTCTTCAAGGTCTGTAGGACTGATCAGCAACTGTCGGCCTTCGGTCATCATGTGCTCGACCTCGTCAAAGCCTCGGAACAGCCGCATCTTCGCGGATGCGTAACGTTCCGCATCGACGAGCTTGCGCTCATGCTGCTGTTCCCACTCTTCGAGCGCACGGTCCAGCAGAAACACGCTGACCGAATAAGTGGTCTTACGATCCGTTGTCACGTCGAAGACGAACTCTGTCGCCGCTTGGGCCAGCGCTCGTCGCTGCCCGACAAAGTAATACTGGTACACAAAACCGGTTTCTCCGGTGTATGACTTCATGCGGCGGATCGTCATGGCTCCGGCGCCGCCATTGCACGCCCGTAATAGGAAGACCGCCCCAAGCGATCGAAATAGTTGTAAGCCGCTTGCGTGACTTCGACGATCGCTGTCTCGCCTTCATCCATATCTTTCAGGAACGTCGTCATCACGGCGATTACGAACGGACGATTTGGCGCGTAAACGACGCCGAAGTCGCAACGCACCGCGTCCAGTTCGCCCGGTTTGTCTGCCACTCGCACCGATTCACCAAGCGCCCGTTGCATCGGACTGCTCTTGGAAGTCGAGAGCATCTTCAGCAGGTCGTTCGTAAGCTGCTGATTCGCCACTTTCCCGCGATAGATCGCTTCCATCAGCATCATCAGCTCACGAGGTGTCGAGACGTTCTCGCGGCCCTCTTTGGCCGCATTCACGTCCATCATCTTGCGCTGTAGTTTGGTCTTCGTCAGCGTAAAGTCGTGAAGCATGGCGTTGACGTTCTGCATGCCAACCTTGTCGATGAGCACGTTGGTCGCGGCGTTGTCGCTGACCGCAACCACCATCTGCGCCAGGTCGCGCAAGGTCAGTTTTGTCACACCGGGAGTTAAGCCGTTGAATATGGCGCTGTCCGGCGCATCGTCTTCCTTACGGACGATGTATGTATCCGTCAGGTTGAGTGTTCCCTTCTCTGCCTGGCGATACAGTTCGGCGAGCAGCGCAACCTTGATCGAACTGGCTGTCGGGAACACTTCGTCCGCGTGGTAATACATCGTTTCGCCATTCGTCAGGTCGAGAATGGCGACTCCCATATAGCCATCGAGACGCCTGTCCACGTCCTTGATCGTCTCTTCCAGCTTGCCCTTCAGCCCGCGCTGCTTCTCCGAGGCAGCGGGCGGCGTACTCTGCGCCTGCGCGTACAAAACACACAACATCATGACTGCCAGAAAGATCTTGTTCATCTAGGCCTCTTGTATGAGGAGGCCATTATAGGCGGATTAGCGGCGGATTTTGTGATCGAGTGACAAACTGATGCGAGTCGGTAGCAGCAGAGATATGCAAGGATTTGCACAGTTTCTCAAGAAAAATTCAACTTTGACGTAGAGCACGCTTCAATGCCAAGGCGATCTCACCGGCCGTAACGGGCTTGTGCAACACCGTTGCATTGCATTGCTCGAGGTCGCGGAGGAGGAACGACAATCGCAGCGGCAGTAGCGCAATTACATGCCGCGCGTGGGTGCAAACGAGTGCTAGTTGCGCACGCGATTGGGTCAGATCCGGCCGAAGAGTATCCATGTCGAGTATCGCCACAGCCCAGTTCTGTTGCGGAGGCATCGATTCCACGTCCGTGATGACTTGCGGCGCGAGGGCCAGTTCTGGAAGAATTTCTGTGAGTGTTCCGGTCCACTGTCTTTGGCGGGTAACGCAAAGGGGGCGCAACATGCAACCACCTTACCCTCGTTTAGGGGAAATGCTCTGAAAATCCGCCCAGGCTGCGGACTTTGGAAATTCATTCCGGGCCGAGTTCCTCTTTGGGAACACTCCGAATATCCCGAACCCCCAACTTGCACGCTCCAGTCAGCATCTCAACCAGAGTAACAACAGCCGATTTCGAGGTACGCCATGCAAGGTAAGAGATTGCTCTATGTTTCTTTCGCCGTTGTGTTGCTATGCACACTTGCTGCCGCGCAGACATCGACGATTCCCAGTGGTACTGAAATCAAGGTACGCACAGACCAGCAGATTACCGCTACTGCGGCCAACGCAGGCCGCACATATCCAGGCACAATCAGCGATGCAATTACGGACAGCTCCGGAAACACGGTGATCCCGAAGGGCGCTCGCGCGCAACTGAGGGCCGTAAAGGACGGAGAGAAGGTGATGCTCGACCTGACGTCCGTAACGGTTGATGGTCGCAAGTATGCGATCGAGTCTTCGAGTTACAAGCAAGGAAGCCTGGGCAAGAACAAGACTACCGCTAAATATGCGGGTGGTGGAGCACTAGCAGGAACCCTGATCGGTGCGGTTGCCGGTGGCGCGAAAGGGGCGCTCATCGGTGCAATCGCGGGTGGCGCTGCCGGTGCCGGCGCACAAGTCCTTACTCAGGGCAAGAAGATCGACATCCCGGCCGAAACCGAGCTGACGTTCAAAACCGCCCAGGATCTGAGCATGCGCCAGGTACGCGCAGGAACCCGCCGCTAATCCCGAGGCCGAAACATGCTTCCGAGCCCGCCGGTTGAGGCGGGCTTTTCTTCTGGCAAGTCTCGCCTATGATTTGCGCTTGCCGTTACGCGAATCGAAGGAATGGCGAACTTTTGATTCGCTCAGTCCCGCGCGGCGCCAGAAGTACCAGGACCGCCTAGCCTCGGCAAGATTGCCCAATGCGATGTACCCACCTGCGGTTGGCTCAACCAGTCCACGTTCCCAGCGAGACACAGTCATCGCCGTAACGCCAATGCGGTTGGCCAATTGTGTTTGGGTCAGATGCAAACGCTTGCGGAGATCTCCGATGCACCTGGCCCATTCAGAAAGAGAGCTTGCTTGCTGCCCTGCCATTTTTGAACCACTCAAACCAGGAACTTGTCTTTAAAAGTTCGACACGCCACTATAGCACATAACGCCAACGCTAAGCGGCCAAAAGCCAAGCTGCTATTGGCGATTGGAAAGGCGGTCAGCCTTTCACCAACCCTCGTCTGAGTTCAGCAAGCGAATAGTGAGTTCCACGCCAGATCACACCGTTGTGGCGCAAGGTGTGGAGCATGGATCGAAGGAAAGTGAAGATCAAAAGTCCGGCGCTAATGGGATGGAAGAAGAAGTAGAACGGCCAAATGGGTGAGTACCACGACATGCCGACATAGAGGCAGAAGACTGAGAACAACGAAAGCACATAGCCCAGTTTGGCGAGCCCCGGGGCAAACCAGAATCCCACAAACGGCATAAGGTTGAACAAAGCGATGAGAAAGCACATTCCGAGGGCCCGGGCTACGGAGAAATGCATCAGAGCGAAGAAGTTCTTGGTGAGATTGCTGCTCAGGGCCCATGCGCCCGCACCCCACGGCAACAGCAACAAGTCCCGTCCGAAGACGTTGTACTGAAGAAATCCCGAGTCCTTGATCAACTTCCCCATGCGCATATCTTCGATGATTTCCATCTTGAGCTTTTCCATTCCGCCGATGGCATCGAAGACGCTCTTCTTGACCAGGTTAAAAGCACCTACTCCCATATGGTCCCGTGCCTTTGGGTCCGACGTTTTCCACGGCCGGTGCCCGAAAACGAAGAGCATGTTGAAACCGGCGAGCATGATCTTCTTACTGACGCTCCAATCGATGTGCGTCGGAAACATCACGAGGTGGTCGGCATTGACGCTGATGGCGTAAGCCATTGCGCGACGCAATGCATCATGACGAAAGACAACATCGGCATCAGTGAACAGAAGCCAATCGCCCGTCGCGTGCTTCGCACCAACCGACATGGCGTGGGGCTTCCCGAGCCACCCTGAAGGCAGATTGTCGAGGTGAACGACCCTGAGGCGGTGATGAGCGTCGTGTTCGCGGGCGACATGCTCCATGAGGGCGCCGGTACGATCGGTGGAGCGATCGTTAACGGCGATGACTTCGTAGTTCGGCCAGTCAAGCGTAACGAGCGAACGCAAGGCGGACTCAATCTCTTCTTCCTCATCACGCGCAGGGACGATGATGCTGATTCGTGGTGGATGGAGCGGTGGCTTTTTGTCCCATGCCGGCTGTGAGATTTCAGCAACTTTGCGCATGCCGAGACCGGCGTCAGCCGCACGCCACACCCACAGTGCAGCAAGCAGCACGCCCATCGCCCACCAGAAGATCAGCATCACGCAGTTACTCCTTCGTCTTTATGGGGAGGCAACTGCGGCGCATACTTCATTCCGAAGAACAGGACCGCAACACCCAGAAGCACTGCCGCCACTGCTGACAGGAACCCCGTCTGCAACGACGATCGATCGGAGATCTCGCCAATGATGCGCGGCGACGCTGCATCCCCGAGGAGATGGATGGTGAATAGATTCACTGCGATTGCAGTGGCGCGGATGCTGGCGCCGACTGAGTTCACCACGGCCGCATTCAAGGGTGCCGTGTTCAGAAACAACAGGAACTCCGCGACGAAGATGGCGGGATACATCAGCGGTCCGGTGGTATAGATCGCGATCAACATGGCCGGGACCCCGATGAGCAAAGTGACCGCCGAAACCAGGTAGTACGCACTCCGGGAGCGGGTTAGCAGCCGATCACCGAGCCAACCACCGATCAGCGTGCCCGAAATGGACGTCACGGCTGTGATGGCGCCAAAGATGAGGTTCCCTTCCGCCAGCGGAATCTCGCGCGTTCGATAGAGGAACGTTGGCATCCACGCTGACATCCCCCCTAAAGCAAACGTCACCATGGCCATTCCCAGGCTGGCCGTCCAGAAAGCACCATTGCGAAAGAGTCCCCAGAAGTTACTGCGCTCCGGCGCCTCTTTAAGCAGATCCTTCTCGCCCCGGCGGGGTTCGGGAAGGAATATCAGTGCAATCGCGAGCAGGAAGCCAGGAGCGGCCGCTACGTAGAACGGGAACCGCCAACCGAAGTGATGGCCGAGGGAGCCGCCGAGCATGTATCCCGCGGCTGCACCGAGACCGATATTGAGATAGAACCAACCGAAGACTCGCCCGCGCTTGTCTTCCGAGAAGAGGTCGGCGAGGAACGACGGAGCGATCGTTACAAACGTCGCTTCGCCCAGTCCGACGATGGTGTGCCGAATAAGAAGCGTCTCGAAGTCGTAGGTGATCGCGGTCATCAACGTTGCCACGCTCCAGACCATTGCGCCACCGATCATGAGCCATTTCCGCGAATAGCGGTCGGCAAGGAACCCGACGACCGGCGCGGTGAACATATAGCAAAGAAAGAACGCAGTGGTCAGGAAACCGTAATCGGCATCGCTGCGCGGGAACTCCTGCTGAAGTAACGGGACCACCGCGAAAAGCACGTAGCGGTCCACGTAGTTGAAGAAGTTAAGGCCCGACAGGATGGCCAGTGCGAGGAGTGGGTGATGTCGGCGTGACATTCGGGATTGCCGGAATATATCAGCGGAGGAGCCGCGAAGGAAGTAAGACCACGAGCACCTTCCCTGCGGCTCTCATCTAGTCGAACAATGAATCCACGAAGGCCTGTGGATCGAACGGGATCATGTCTGCTTTTTGCTCTCCGACGCCCACGTAGCGCACTGGCACGCCGAGCTCATTTGCAATGGCGACTACAATTCCGCCCTTTGCCGTGCCGTCTAATTTCGTGAGCACGATGCCGGTCACGCCCGCGGATTCCGTGAAGAGTTTGGCCTGCTGCAGGCCATTCTGTCCGGTGGTAGCGTCAACGACCAGCAAGGTCTCATGGGGCGCGCCAGTGATGAACCGTTGTGCGGTACGGCGCATTTTCTCGAGCTCGGTCATGAGGCTCGACTTCGTGTGCAGACGACCGGCGGTATCCACGATCACATAGTCGACACTACGGGCCTTTGCGGCTTGTAGTGCGTCGAACAATACGGCTGCCGGGTCTCCGCCGGGCTTTGTCTTGATCACTTCCGTGCCGGTACGTTCCCCCCAGACTTCGAGCTGCTCGATGGCCGCCGCGCGGAAGGTATCCGCAGCGCAAAGCAACACGGTCTTGCCTTGGCCGCGAAGGACATTCGCCAATTTTCCGATGCTCGTGGTCTTGCCTGTCCCGTTGACGCCAACCACCAGAATGACTTCGGGTTCGCCATCTACGGCTTTTACCGGCTCGATATTCGCGCGCGTAAGGACGTTGAGGACCTCCTGCTTGAGAAGAGTTTTGAGCTCGGAAACGTTGGCGATCTGCTTCCGATCAGCCTTATCGCGAAGGCGCGCAAGCAACTGATCCGTGGTCTTCGTTCCGAGGTCGGCGCCGATCAACGTGGCTTCCAGATCGTCCAGCGTGCCGCGGTCGATCTCCTTGCTCAGGGACACGACTTCCTCAATGCGCTCGCTCAGGTTCTCGCGCGTGCGCGTGACCGCCTGCTTCATGCGCTCAAAGAGGCCCTGTTTCTTCTCTTTCGGCTGTTCCTCGGTATTTCCGAATAGCGTCTGGATCATCTATGAGTCCGGTTTTAAAGGGATAGAACACTCATTATACGGGGATGCAAGCAGGAGGCTGCACGGGCACGAGAAAAGGCACAGTTGCCTGTGCCCTTGTGGTTAGCGGAGATGTCCTTAGTCGCCGGCGACCGTTGCCGCTGCCTTGGCCTCTTCCGGCACCGGAGGCGCTTGGGCCGGCTGAGCCTCTGTTTCGCTTACCGCTCCAGCCCGGTGGATGCGCAGATCTCCGCGCTCGAAGATCTTGGTTAAGGCGGCGACGACCCTCGGATCGAGGCGATTGCGTCCGAGTGTGTTGATGATCTTCAACGCATATTCCGGTTCGTGCGCGGCCTGATAGGGGCGGTTGGTGGTCATGGCGTCGAAGGTATCGGCGACGGCGATGATGCGCGCGCTAACCGGAATTTCTTCACCCTTAAGTCCGTACGGATACCCCTTGCCGTCCATTGACTCGTGGTGGAGTTCGATACCGGGGATCATCTCTCGCAGTTGTTCCACCGACCGCAGGATGTTTGCGCCGCGGACGGTGTGCGACTTCATGATCTCGTACTCTTCCGGCGTCAAAGCGCCCGGCTTCTTGAGGATGCGATCCTCGATACCGATCTTGCCCACGTCATGGAGTTGAGCGGCGATGCGGATCTTCTCGACTTCGTCCTGCTGCATCCGCAACTCCTTGGCGATCATGACGGAATACTTCGTGACGCGATCGGAATGGCCGCGGGTGTACGGGTCCTTTTCGTCGACCGCTCCGGCGAGCATCTGGATCGAGTTCAAGAAGAGCTGGCGGTTCTCTTCGGCAGCCCGCTTCAGGTCCTCGACGAATTGCTCGAGGTCCTCGCTCATGACGTTGAACGTGTGAGCAAGTTCGCCGATCTCGGTTCGGCTCTTCAAGTTCACGCGCTGGCTGAAATCGCCCTTAGCAATGGCCCGGCTCTTATCGGTGAGAACCTGGAGGGGGCCGGTGATGCGGCGAGCAGCACCGATACCGACGAATGCGCTGATCAGCACCATCAGGAGCGCCAGCAGGTTCGCGGTCTTTTGCATTTCGAAAACGTCGTGATAAGCCTCGTGCTGCGGCTTCTGGGCGATGACAGCCCAGTTCAGCGAGCTAACCGGCGAATACGTTCCCAGCATGTCGATCTTGCGGCCATTGTCGATCATCGGGAACTCGGAAGTGACTGGGCTTTTGCCACTCGACTCCTCGAAGCTCTTCACGATGTCGAGTTTCGACATGTCGAGGCCTGTCGCGAAATGCGCGACCGTGGGACCGACTACGAGCCTGCCTTCGCGGTCAACCACGTACGTCAGCAACCGGCTGCTAAGTTGATCGAGATTGTGGGACAGGAAACTGAGATCGACGGCGGTCCCGACCATGCCGACAAATCGGCCACCAGCCGTAACGGGCACCGTGACCACAATGACGGTCCGGCGGTCCTTTCCGGAACCAAGCGATAACGCCTGACCCGTATAAGGACGGTTCTCACGTGCCGCCGAAAAGCCGCGGTACAACTCGCGCTGCAGGAACTCGTCCGGAGTGACCTTGCCGACGGACTGGCCTTTGCCTTCTCCGTTGAGTAGGGTTGCGTATGCAATGTCGTTGGAAGAGGAGACGAACCGCTCAAGGAGTGCCCGGAGTTCCGGCGTACTCACCTTCCCGCCACTGATGTCGCCACCACTCATGACCTGGATCGCCGAAGACAAGTTGATCAACATCGATTCCAGGTTGGTCATGCGTTGCGAGATTTCGTCTGAAAGCGCACGGGTAATGGTGTTCTGCAACAACATTTCGTTCGTTTTCAGGCGATCTCGGTTAATGGCAACGACTTGGCGGGCGTAGAAGTACATCGGGACCACCGAGACGAGCATCAGCACGCCGATGATCAGGTACAGAATCGGAATTCGTTGTGGAACCGCGAGTTTCGGCAAAAGACTCTTCCCCACGACAGGAAACCGTGGCCCGCTTGTTGCGGAAACTTAAGCCGAAATTCTATCCCGAGTTGCTGAATTTCGAGCCGATTAGTAATTAGGGTGGTTAATTACTGAAGTACCGGGACTCCCGGATGTCGTTACTCCAGTTGGCCCACGGGAACGCCTGCCTTGCGAGCGTCCTCTTTCGTGTCTTCAAGTTTCTGCTTCGCGGTCGCCAGCGCCTGTTGCTTTGCCTTGTGCTCGTCTTCGTACTTCTTCTCGTCTTCGAACCACTTCTTGGAATCGCGCAGCTGGTTGCCGGCGTCGGCGTAGTAGGTGGCGACGCGAACCTGATGCTCGCGTTCCATCAGGTTTAGTTCTTTGTCCAGTGCGGCGACGGACTCCTTTTGGGCGGCTACTTTTTTCTTCCAGTCGCTGGCCTTCTCGGCTGCGGCTTTATCGTCACCGGCGGCTGATTTCGCCGTGGTGGAACTGCCGGCGTTCGCAGGGGCGGGAGCCGGTGCTGCGTCCGGAGAAGGCGCTATATCGTCGTTTGTGTATACCTTTGTGGCGGCAGGCTTGCGTTCGCTACGGGCTTTCTTCGCGGCGTCGCCGAGGGACTGAGACCACGCCAAGCCGCACACGAGCAGCATCGTCATTAACACTACGCAGCTAAACATGCGCTTCATAACCGCCTCCAAGTACCTGAAACTCGAGAAAATTCTACTCCGATTCTCTTCTCTTTCTACTTCGATCCGGCGCCGGAAACGATAAGGTAAATGCCGGACGCACTAGCTCAACAGGCAAACCACTACGGTCACCAGTTGCGATGTATCACGAATCGGCAATAGTGAAAGATGCAATTCCCTGGCCGCTCCCGAGGGCGGAGCGTACATCGCGGGGACATCTCGGTATTCCACGCCAGTCGCCAGCACATCACGGATTGCCTGCGAGATCCCGCCAACGGCTCCGTTGGAAGACGGCAGATCCACGGCCTGTAAGCCGCGAAAGACTTCCATGGCGCTCATGTTCACAGGCGATGCATATCCGAGTAGCTGCCTGGCGGCGGGATTCGCTTTCTGAACCATTAACGTCGGGGTGAACATGATGACGCCAACACCGACGTTCTCGAAAACAACTTGCGACAAAGTTTCTGCATGCGCAAACCGTCGGGCTTCCGCAGCCAGTTGCGACTGGAGTTCCTTTTCGCGATTCTTCAGGTCAGCTATAACACCCTGGAACGCTGCCGTGGCGAAGTTGGTCGTTTCGGCGCGGGGAGTATTCGCCCTCACCGGGGTCGAGGCGACCGTTTCCTGCCGAACGTAACGCAGCATGAGGAAGCCGAAAAACAGGACTCCGCCGACTATGAGAATCGTGCCGATCAGCTGAAATGCCAACGGGCTCACAGGTACAGCCTCCAGTACCAGTGCAACAGTTGGTTTCCGAAGAAAAGTGCGAATAGAGCCATGCCGCCCAGAAATACCCCAAACGGCATCTGGTAATAGCGATAGACGAGCTTGGCCGAACGCCACGCGCGTTGTCTTGCCAGCTCCGGGGTTTCGCGATGGCGTAGCATGCGTCGGCGAGTGCGCTGGCTCCAGATATGCAGGATCATGGCCATGCCGAAGATCGTGCCCAGCAGCGACGCAGCAAAAATCGTGAAGACGGTCAGCTTCACTCCAAGAAAGGCGCCGACCATGGCCATTAGTTTCACGTCTCCGAATCCCATGCCTTCCACGCCGCGCGCGTGCAGGTAGACGAACCCGACTCCGAAGATGAACGCCGCGCCAACGGCAGCCCCGAAAAGAGAGTCGGTGAAAGACAGGAGTCGCCACGACCAGCCCCTCATCGTGGGTGGGCTGAAGAAGGCGGGCAGAATGTCGGCGAGCAACTGATCAACCGGGACAAACCAGCTGAAACCCAGTCCGATCGCGAGTCCAGGCAGAGTGAGCTTGTCAGGTAACAGTTTCCATTCGGCATCGATAAAAATCAGGCCGATGATCAGGAAAGAGAACACGCAATATTTCAGCGTGCTGAATGTCAGTCCGAAATTCCAGTAACTCGCGAGGAAGAAGAACGCTGTCAGCAACTCCACCATCGCATAGCGGGGTGTAATCGGCGTCCGGCAATTGCGGCAGCGGCCGCCAAGAAAGAGCCAGCTCAATACGGGAATATTATCGTAAGGCTTAATTTCTTCGTGACAGACCGGGCATGCCGATGAAGGAAAAACTACCGATTGTTTGCGCGGAATGCGATGTATGCAGACGTTCAGGAAACTCCCGAACAGCAGCCCAAAAACAAAACTGCCGATGGCGAAAAAGATGTCCATTGAGTGACGTGATGCCGATTATATGTCGCTTTCGCGCAACCTTGATCGTACTCCGCACCTCTTAGGTACATGTCCTGCGGCGAAACGCAGCGCGATTTTGGGCTCGATCACAGTCCGGAAGGTGACATTTGGCGGCAACGCAACGTATAGTTGCTGGTCGAACACTGACACTTTTCTTTCCGCGCACCAGAGGGCAACAACGCCCAGCAGGCTTCCAGTTTCGCGCTGGCCTATTCCCGGTAAACCCGCATGATGCAGTGGGTTCACCTGCTTCCCGGCTTCTAAAGCCAGATCTCTGCAAAGGACTTAAATGAGAGTTCACCTGGTTCATCCGAGTGACACCGCTTATGGCACCGCCGTAGTAACTCCCCGTTGGCTGTTTGTGCTCGCTGCGGCTACTCCCCGCAAGTTCGGGGATCCTCTTCTCATCGATGAATCGCTGGCTCCCTTTGACCTCGATACCGTTCAACGCGGCGACGTAGTCGGGATCGGCATTCACACGGCGAATGCGCTGCGTGGATACACTCTCGGGAAACTCGCGCGCGAACGCGGGGCATACGTGATCTTTGGTGGTATTCACCCGACGATTTTTCCGGACGAGCCGCACGAAACGGGAGGCGCCCACTCTGTCGTTCGAGGCGATGGAGATCTTATCTGGGCACAGGTGCTCGAAGACTGCACTTCCGGAACCCTGGGTCGTGTTTATGAGGGCGGGAGAGTCAGTTCTGAATCGTTCAAGTCTGCGCGGTGGGATCTGCTTCCCCCAAAGAAGTACATGTGGGCAACGGTGCAGACGCTTCGCGGTTGTCCCAAGCACTGTTCGTTCTGCTCAGTGTGGAAGACGGATGGCCAGAAGCCCCGGCAGCGGACAAGCGATGCCGTGGTGGAAGAACTCGTGGAACTGCGCAGGCGTGGCTTCCGGTACGTGGTTCTGGCCGATGACAATTTTTATCCGGTGAGCCTCACGGACCTGAAACTCGCGGCAAAGAACAACCCGGGACGCCTGAGCGAACTGCAAGCCATCCGAGCGGAACGCTTCGAGCTCATGTCGCGTCTCTCACGGTTGCCCTCGGACATGGTCTTCTTCACTCAGATCACGATGGAGGCGGCTGAGGATCCCGATTTCCTCCAGGCCATGCATCGAGCACATATCAAGGGTGCACTCGTGGGCATCGAGGCCGTAACTCCGGAAGGGCTGAAAGACGTATTTAAGGACTTCAACTCCGCCGGTGAAGAACTCGTGCAACGGCTACGGACATTCCGCAAGCATGGAGTGCATGTGCTGGGCTCGTTCATCTTCGGCTTGCCAAGCGACCGTGAAAATACTTTCGCTGCAACTGCCGCTGTTGCAGAGCGGGCTGATCTCGCCTTTGCGCAGTTCGTAATGCTTACCCCATTTCCAGGTACGGTGGATTACAAAAAGTGGGAAAACGAGATGGGCGGCAATGTCACGCACATCTCAGGGGTGCCGATAACGCGCCGTTGGCTGATTCCACATGAGCAGCGGCCCAAGTTGTACTGCAAGCATCCGGTGATGTCCGAAGAGGATATCCGCCAGCGTACACAGGCCGTTTGGGACAGTTTCTACAGCTTGCCGTCAATCTGGAGGCGCGCCCAGTTTATTAAGACGCTGAAGAACCGACTGGCTTTCGTGCTGATTTCCAAGATTTACCGCCAGATGTACGCCGACACAGGAATCGCAAACGACAGCGCTCGTGCCGCGCGATCAACGAAATTCGTGCGTTGGCTTACCGTGCCGTGCCAGCGGCTGTTTGCGGGACGTCCGATGCCGGACTTGCAGGTGCCGCAACATAACACGGTGGTCCTTCAGAACCTTACGACCGTTTCAACGTATCCGAAATTGGAGTCCTGCTCGCCGGAGTAAATGTTCTTCGGCACTCCTTTTCCAAAGACGTGACCGAAATAGCCGCCGATAGTGAGGTTGCGCGAGACCTGGTAATCCGCACTGACGTCCCAGAGATTACCCAGACCTCGTGCGCCCGTGCTGGGCCGCCCCGTGTACCCAAATGTCCTGGGCTGGAATGCACCGCCGCCCTGGTACCACAAGTCTTTCCTTGAAGTGAGCCATAGCGCATGGGCATCTGTGCGGACGGTCAGCTTGCCCGGGCGAAGCATCAGGGAAACGAACGCGTCCGTGTTGTTCATCTGGTTGAAGAACGGATACCGGGCATAAATGCGAGGCGTCGGCATCACGGAAAAGAACGTGTTGTGGTCACTATCAGTGGGATTCCCATCGCCTGTGCTCACAAAGTATCCAGCGCGGAGCCAAGGTTTCAGAGAGGTGTTCTTAGGCTGCCATCCCCCCTCGAGCGCTACCGCGCCCGCACGATGGTTCTGCAAACCCCACTGCCCTGTTTGTCCCGCGGCCCACAACAGGAAATCAAAGGTGCCGCTGTTCGTTTCCAGCGCGTGCAGGTAGTGGAAACCAAAGGTACCGATGTTGATGTTCTCCAGTTGGTCCAGTCCTGTTCGCATTACCGCCGGACGATTATCGGTCTTCAACACACCGCGGACATCCTGGTATCCCAATCCAAAGACGCGCAGTTCACCCGCACTGGTTTTCGTTCCCACTGGGACAGTGAGGGCGCCATATTCCCAAGAGACGTCCAATTCACCCAGACCATCCACCTGAAACACACCGCGAGTGGGCCTTGCGGCGGCGAATGTCAGGTTCGAGCTTCCCGCATTAGCTGAGAAACGTACACCATCCTGACTGCGTCCCGTAACCGAGAAGCCAAAATCGCCCAGGAGGCGGTGCGCGATACGAGTCTGCTTCAGAGATGCCAGAGTTTTGTTCTGGGGTGTGGTTTCCGTTCCGTCTACAAAAGTAAACCGCCCTAAGGTCAGGTCGTTGGAGCGGCCTCCGAGATTCTTCAACTTGATAAATGCCTTGCTGGGAAATATGAATGCCGCGTTCCGGCTTGCGCCATTCGACACGTAGTAGGTTGCACCCAACCCGAGTTGTCCTGCTGGCGCAGGCGCCACAGCATTTTCAGGAAGGCCCAGCAACGTGGGTTGGGCCAGTTCGATCTGCCAATCCCACCCCTTTCGCTGCTGCCCGATGGCGAGCCGCAGGATCGACTGGACAAAGGCGTAGTTGGCATCCCGGTTCGGGGCCTCAAACCAACCCCAGAACTCCGGCCGTAAGCGCCAAGTTCCACTCACATTCAAGCCATTCCACTTAATCGGCGGGGGACTTCCTGCTGCGGTCGGTGGCTGCTTCTTTTCGGAGGATTGCTGTGTCGTTTGCGGTTGGGCGCCAGTAACCAAAAGCGCCACAATTAGCCCCAGCAAGAAAATCCGCTGTAGCGGGAAGAGCATATGAGTCCCTTGCGGTGAAATATAAAAGCGTCTTGAGGATGATAACGAACCAGCAGCGAGTGTTCTAGGGATTGTGGAAGCGCAAGATGTCGCCGTGAATGAGGTCGTTGACGGTTGTCGTGGGCGGAAGATCACCGGTCCAGTTCAGCTTCTTGCGATTGACCAGACGGGTTTCGGGGCCAATCTCTTTCCAGCCGCTGCCGTTTTCTTCCCTCACCCGGACGTTGAACCCGACCGCCTTCTCGTGCTCGGCATTCTTCCATTCAAACAGCGCCGCCTCCAAACCTTCGCTTAGCGATTCATTCGCGCCCAGGCAGAGGATCCAATCGTTGCTCGCATCCACAGCGTACGTGCCCTTGTCGACACCGGCAATGCCCGTCTTGAACTCCGCGCCATGCTCTTTTGCAATCTTCTCGGTGTTATCACTCGAACCATGGTCGATCACGATAATCTCGTCACAGGCACGCAACGAGTCCAGGGATCGCCCGAGGCGCAGTCCGTCGTTATTCGTATGAATGAGAGCCGATATTTTGGGCATAGCATCTACTTGGATGCGTTGTTCGATTCGCCGACAACGAAATTTTCGAGCGAACCTGGGCACCTGATCTGCCGTCCTAAGGAGTTCCAATGTTAAAGCAAAGCACGGTGCGGGTTGCAGTTGTTGGCATGGGAAATGTCGGCGCGACGTTTGCCTACACGCTATTGCTTCGCGGTCTTGCCTCCGAAATTGTCCTTATCGACGTCAATCAAGCCAAGGCACAGGGTGAGGCGATGGACCTCAACCACAGCGCACCTTTTGCGCATCCCACGCGGATCTGGGCCGGAGACTACTCCGATTGCACGGGCGCGGCCGTCACAGTTGTCACCGCAGGCGCCGCTCAGCGAACAGGCGAGACTCGTCTGGATCTCGTCAAACGCAACTACGACATCTTTGCGAAGGTGGTCCCCGCGATCGCAAAGGCGAATCCCGAAGGGATCATACTGATCGCCACCAACCCGGTGGACGTCCTCACGTATGCTTCCCTCAAATTTTCGCGTCTTCCGGCGCAACGCGTGTTCGGCTCCGGAACGATTCTCGATACCGCCCGCTTCCGTCATTTGCTCAGCGAGTACTTTGACGTCGATCCCCGCAGCGTCCACGCACATATCATTGGCGAACACGGCGACAGTGAAGTGCCTGTCTGGTCGCTCGCGAATATCGCCGGCATGCGACTGCCCGAATTCGCCCGGGCCGCTGGAGTTCCTCACGACGAATTCCAGATGGAAGAAATCTTCAAGCAGACCCGCGATGCCGCGTATCACATCATCGAGCGAAAAGGCGCAACCTATTACGCCGTCGCTGCCGGACTGATGCGCATCGTGGAAGCTATCCTCCGCGATCAGAACACCGTGCTCTCTGTTTCGAGCCTGGTGACGGGCTACTACGGTATCTCTGATGTTTGCCTCAGCCTGCCGACGATCGTGAACCGGAGTGGAATTCACAAGGTTCTGCACCTTGATCTCACCCAGGAGGAGCAACTCCAATTGCAACACTCGGCAGAGGTTCTCAAGAGGAATTTTGCCGTGCTCTCGTGATCGGTCTGGCGCACACGGTTCTATCGCCATCTAAGTTACTAAGGGCGAAGAACCGGTGTGTCCGTGCTCGCGCGCCTGCCGCTGTACAATTCTTCGTTCACCCATCAGTACGGAGCCTAGATGAAGAAAGCCAGCACGTTTGCCGTTGCACTTTTTTGTATGCTGATCCTGGCCGCCTGCAGTTCCGAGCCGCAGAAACCGGCATCGGAAAACAAGGCTGCTGAACCCAAAGCCGCATTCCAGCCCACCTACCTGACCGGACGCGAGGCTCTCCAGAAGATGTACATCCAGGCACGTTCCTGGGCAGCAGACGCCAAACCTTACAGTCTTATGTCGCAGGCCACCGAGGGTGCCAACGGACAGGACGGCAAGTCCGGACTCTGGTCTGCCGGATTCGCTTCGCCGTCACGTCGTGGCGTGAAGGTCTACACCTGGTCGGGCGTTCAGATCGATGGTGCTCCTGAACCGGGAGTCGGCGCGAAACCCGAAGACACGTATAACCCGTCGAATACGTCTACTCAGATTTTTGATCTTGGTTTTCTGAAGGTGGATTCCGACAAGATCGCCGAAGAAGCGAAGAAGAACGGCGGCGACAAAATCCTGAAAAAGACGCCCGATTCGAACGTCTTCTACAACATCAGCTTCAACCCGCGCGAGAATAAGCTGTACTGGCACGTGCTCTACGGACCGTCGCGGAACGAGGCGAAATTGCGTATCGCCGTGGACGCATCCACGGGATCGTTCATCAGGGTCGAGAAGTAGGCTTCGCCGCAATCTTTCCTGAGCTCTCGACTGACGCCAAGCGGTCGAGAGCTTTTTTGCATTCCTGGGCAAAGTCGCCGTTCGGCAGAATCTTCAGATAGCTTTCGTAGAATTGGCGGGCTTCGTCTTTCTTGCCGACTTTATCGAGGGTATTCGCGAGCCTGTAGGTCGCTTCCGCGTGATTGTCTTGCCAGTACAGCGCCTCGCGAAACCGGCTCTCCGCAGCTTTGTAATTCTTCTGCTTGAAGTAGTAGAGCCCCACTTCGACGTCTTTGTCAGCTTTGTGCGGATTCCACGGCTTCATCTCCGTGATGCCGGATGCCTCATCGGGACCTTCGAGCGTGGACCCGGGATGCCGGTTGTCTCCTGGAGGAGGAGAGATATCGACGTTGCGATCTTTGCTGGAACTCTCATTCGGGCCGCGCACGCTGCCCTCTGAACGAGGAGGTTCATTTCCGGGCTTAAGATCCGGATTAATCTCCCGGCGCTGGGCGTCGTCCCTGTCAACCGGAGGCGTCACGGGGCGGTTTTGTGCAACAGCTACTCCAACCAGCAGTCCGAACGAAAGCGGCAAAACAAGAAAGTGCTTCATTGGGATATGTCTATTTTAGACGGCTCGAGCAGCGCATAGTTGCGGCAGGGCTCTGGACAAATGAAAAAAGGGCCGCACAAGGCGGCCCGGCTGAAGGAGTAGAGAAAAGAACTTATCGGCTCTGCGGTGCAGCGGCTGCGCTGGGCGGCGTTTGCTGCTGTTCCTGAGCCTGCGAGCCAGGCTGTGCGCCCTGGTCCTGGATATTGGTCATCAACTGCACGTCGACGCGGCGGTTCTCGGCGTTTACCTTCGATCCGCGGCCCTCTTCGGCAGGCTTATCCTCGCCCAATCCGATAATGTAGAACTTGTGCGCGGGGACGTTGTACTTCGCGGCCAGGTAATTCACGACGGCATCGGCACGGCGGCGGCTCAGCTGGTAGTTGTACTCCGCAGGACCCACCGGATCGGTGTTCCCGTTCACCACGATGATGTAGTTCCGGGTCTGCTGAAGGCCGTTGGCCATCTCGTCGAGCGCTTCCTTGGCCTGCTTGGTGAGGCTAGCCTTGTCAAAGCCGAAGTGGACAGTCGCTTCGGTTACCGGCCGGTAGTTGTCGAAATTCGCCACCTGCGTTGCGATCTGGTCAACGCGCGTGGAGGCCGTGGAGGCGAGCTGCTGAGCTTCGCCGGCACGCTGGTTCGCAGCGGCGGCACGCTGATCAGCCTGAGCTGCCTTCTGGTTCACGCCTTGGATACCCTGCTGAGCGCGCGCATCGACATCTTTAATGTCGTTGGTCGTCTTCGCGGTCAGTTCGTCGAGTTCATTGACTTTGTTGATCGTCGGGGCTGTTTCATTGCGGACATACTTTTTTGTCGCGCAGCCAACTGTGGTGGCCAGGCTCAGCGCCGCAATCATCGGTAGTACGAAAACTTTCTTCATGGGGGAGCTCCTTGTGCGACCTAGTCGCTCGTATCAGAACTTTTGTGATGCCATGCGGTTCCGGGCCTTCTGCCCCAGGGGAACACCGGCATCGCGACCAGCACGATGCCGGAAAACGCATCGCCAACCAGAAAAGCACGCCGCTTGCCATTGGCCCAGAATCCACAGGCGATTTAAGTTCATCTAAATGAGACGCTTACAGTGGGTAGGCTAAAGACTCACAACCGGTCTTCGCCCTGCAATCGGGTACAACAGGCGACGGCCATAGAAAATTTACATTCAGGGCCTGAGGCGCTTTGCCAGGTTTCTTGTTTCCGATTACCCGATTACCATTAATTCAGTAGCCGTCTTCAATCCACTACCTCATGGATCTGTTTGCCAAAATCCGGACACTTCCCACTTCGCCCGGCGTGTACCTCTATAAAAACGCCGAGGGGCAGGTCATTTATGTGGGAAAGGCGAAGAGTCTGCGGGCTCGCGTCCGGAACTATTTCTCCGATGACGCCCTGGCCGACGCCAAGACCGGCACGCTTATGCGAGAGGCCGTGGACATCGACTATATCGTCGTTGCAAATAACGGCGAAGCGCTGGCCCTCGAAAACAACCTTATCAAGCAGCACAAGCCGCGCTACAACATTCTCCTTCGCGACGACAAGACGTACCCATACATCAAGCTCACGCTGGGGGAGCGCTTCCCTCGTGTGTACGTCACCCGCCGATTGAAGAAGGACGGCAGCGAGTACTTTGGTCCCTACTTTCCGGCCAATCTCGCCTACCGAATCGTGGACCTGATCCACCGGCATTTCCTGATCCCATCGTGCAACATCGATCTACGTCGTTTCCATCCACGCGCCTGCTTGCAGTTCTATATCGGGCGCTGCCTGGGCCCATGTGTCAGCGGCCTCGTCACCCCCGAGCGATACGCCGAAGCTGTTCAGGACGTGCGCATGTTCCTGGAGGGCAAGCAGACAGAACTCGCGCGCTCACTGCACACCCGGATGATCGCCGCTGCCGAGGCCGAGCAGTTTGAACTCGCAGCCAAGTACCGCGATCTGATCTTCACGGTCGAACAGCTTCAGGAGAAACAACGAATCGCCGCAGCAGAAGGCGACGACGCCGACGTCTTCGGATACCACTACGAAAACGGCATGCTCGCGGTGAATCTCTTCCATATGCGTGGAGGCAAGATCCTCGATCGACGCGAGTTCTTCTGGGACAAAGTCCCTTTTCTTGAAGCTGGCGAATCGTTCAGCCCCGGCGAGTTTTTCTCTTCGTTGCTGACCCAGCTTTATGTGGACCAGAAGTACATGCCGAAGCACGTCTACATCCCGGTGGATTTCGAAGATCGAGTCACGCTGGAAGACGTCCTTTCCGAACATTACGGCGCCCGAATCGAGATCCACGTACCCCAGCGCGGCGATAAGCGTTCGCTGATCGACCTCGCCGGCAACAATGCGAAGCAGTCTTTCGACCAGCGCTTCCGCACCATGAAGCCCAATGCGGAAGCCATTCAAGTCGCGCTGCAAGATGCGCTGACACTTCCGGAAAAGCCCCGCCGGATCGAGTGTTTCGATATTTCTCACATCCAGGGCGCCGAAACTGTCGCCTCGATGGTGGTGTGGGAAGACGGCACGATGAAGAAATCCGACTACCGAAAATTCATCATCAAGTCTGTCACCGGCGTCGACGACTTCGCTTCCATGCGTGAAGTGGTAACGCGCCGATATAAACGATTACTGGACAACAAAGAGAAATTCCCCAGCCTCGTCCTGATCGACGGCGGCATCGGCCAGTTGCACGCCGCCGCTGAAGCACTTGAGGCGCTCCAGATCACCAACCAACCACTTGCTTCTATCGCGAAGCGCGAAGAAATCATCTACGTCCACGGACAAGAGGACGAGCCAGTCGTCCTCGACCATCACTCACCGATTCTGCACGTCGTGCAGACGATCCGCGATGAGGCGCACCGATTTGCCGTCACATTTCATCGCAAGCGACGCCAAATGCGCGACCGCGCCAATGAGTTGCTTGAGGTGCCAGGTATTGGTGAGACTGCGATGAAGCGCTTGCTCGAACATTTCGGCAGTGTGAAAGCAGTTCGCGAAGCGGATGCCGCGGCACTTAGCGCAGTTGTAAACCGGACGCAGGTAGAAGCAATCTTGAACTACTTCAAAACCACAACGGTTTCTTAAGCGCAACAACTGGTCCCAACCCTTGCTGCTGAACTGACAAACGCGAAAGAATTTTCTCCCTCCCTCTCTGAAAATTCTTCACTCGGTGTTCCGATAGATTCCGGGAAAGTTCTGTTTTTTCAACGCTGTTCGTTTGGCACTCTTGTTGCATTAACTACCAGCAGACGAAGTGGCGCATGGGATGGGGTTCTCAGTATTGAGTGCCCCATTCCCTTTTTAGGAGTGAGATTTGCAGTCCCCAGGCAACCATCGGCGAATCCGCATCCTTAACATCAGTCCCGACGAGTCATCGTTGATGTCTCGACAGGCTCTATTGCAGTCGTGCAATTGCGACGTCATCTCCGAGCGGCGTCCGCATGAAGGCATCGCCCAACTTAAGTCGGGACCTTTCGATCTCGCAATCGTCTGTTACTCCATCCCTACCGAGCAGCGAAAGAAACTGATTAACGACATCCGCGCCACACGCCCAGTTCCTGTTTTATCGATCTACAGCGGACCGGAAACGCGAGACGGAATCGCCGATTGCGAACTGGATGTTTACGAAGGACCTCGCGCATTGATCGACGCCGTTCAATCCTGTATCGACAACAACTCCACGGCTGCGTAACGCTAACTGTAAGTCATTGCGTTTAGGGCTATCCTCATCTTTCGACAGTTCCAACCTTGGCCTGGTCGATTAAAAATATCCGGCTTTGGCAACGATCGTGACAAATCCTGCATCTCACAATTTCTTCCTGAGATGGAGTTTGTGCGTGAAAAACAGCAAGTCCCTCCAAGAACTCGCGCGGGTTCATCTGGCCCTGGTTGGCATGCTCGACTGCATTGTGATTTCTCCAGTAACGCGCAGTCATATCGAACGACTCTGCGAGGAAATTGAGCAAGAGATGATCCATCTCCACAATACTGAACCGCAGACGGAAAGCGAACTGGAGGGCACCGCTGACCTGGCGACTGACACAAAGTAGCGACAAAAACTGTCATTCTCACAGGTAGCGTTATTGGATTCTTCCCTGCTCCTACCCGAACCACCAATGCTAACTGTCGTATATTCAGCTACTTACCTTTGATTCCCACCTTAGCAGGATTTCCGTCGTAGTTTGGCGAGACAGATGCATTTATCACGGGCGTACAACAAGTTGGCGAAGTACCTGGGGGAGGGTACAAGCCGGGGCGCAGAGAACACCAGTTCACTGCGCCCTTAGTTTTTGCAGCGCTTCCAGGTGCTGGCGCACTGGCGTATCCGTTTCCGGGTGCTGCCGCAGTTCTTCCTCGTATTCCGTCTTCGCCTCGTCCAGTCTTCCCTGCCGCTCCAGCGCAACGCCAAGCCAGAAGTGATAGCGAACCCGATTTGCGCCCGTGCGGATAGCGTTCCGGAACGATTCTTCCGCCTCAACAAACTTCCCGATTTTGAATCGACTCAATCCTTGATAGAAGTACTCATTCGGGTCGGTATTCAAGATTGAGATTGCCCGATCCATCTGACGATCAGCCCTGTCGAACTGGCCCGTATAGAACAGAAGTAATCCGTACGCCATATTGATCTTCCAGTTCCTCGGTTCCAGTTGGATGGCCTTTTCGTACTCCTCCTCGGCGCCTTTGCCGTCTCCCCTGCGGTAAAGCTCATTTCCGAGTTGCGATTTCGCGATCGCGCTGTGCGGCGCGATCTTTGATCCCCTTGCGAAAAGTACCAAACCGTTGGTCCAGTAGGTCGTTTCGACACCAGTCGTGTATGCCATGGCCGCCACCAGAACCAGCACCACCGCGGCCGGCGCAGCAGGAAGCCTGAACAGTTCTCTTTCTGACGGAAGCTGAGAAATCGCGTGCACCAGCAGCACGCAGAATCCGAATGACGGCAGATAAAGATAGCGATCGTGAACCCATTCGCCGATTGGAAATACCGGCAGCCCCATAATCGCTGGCGTAAGAAAGATGAAGATCCAGAGCAAGGAGAGCGCCACAACTCGCGACCGCTTGGCGATCCTCCAGCCAATCAGTAGAGCTAATATCCACGCTAGTGTAGGTAGCCAAAAACGCCATTGCAGAACATTCGTGACAGGGGGCGTGTCATAAAAGACGCTTAAGTTCACCGGCCATGCCAGTCGCCGCATATATCCCCACATGATCGTGGGGATCGTCAGCAGGTTCTCGATGATCGGCGCTTCCAGGGAGTGGGCAAATCCCTTCAATACAAGCCTGCGCACTATCAGATAAGCAAGTGCCGTCAACCAAAGCGGCCAACTCCGCAACGTCGACTGGATCAGGCCCTTCCACGAGCGCTCTTCGCGTCCGAAGAGAACGTCGTACACCACTACGACGACTGGCAGAAAAACTGCCGACTCTTTCGACAGACACGCTGCCGCGTAGAACACAATCGCGAGCGCTTTCCAGAATATCTTTCCGATCTCTGCCCGCTCGCCTTTCACCCATGCCCAGAATGCAGCGAACGCAAACACTGCCATGAGTGGATCCGTCACACCTGACACCCACGCCACGCTCTCGACGTGAATCGGGTGCAACCCAAACAGCAGCGCGACGAATCCCGCGCCAACTCCGTTGTGTAACCACTGACGGGCCACAAAGAAGGCCATCGCCGTAGCGAGCAGATGCAGCAGCACCGTCGTGGCATGCCAGTATGCCGGATTCAACCCAAACAGCATCCGGTTCACTAGAAGCCAGGTCATGAACAGCGGACGGTAGTAGTTCCCGGGCCAGTCCGGCAGCAAGAACTTCCAGTTATGCGAGACGAATAACGTCGGGAGCGTCTTCCAGGTGGTCAGAGTTGGGTTCGAAACGATCTGCGGATTATCGTCGTAGACGAACTGAAACCGCACGGTGGCGGCGTACACCAGCGCGGTCAGGATCAACGCGAGCGCGAGAAGCCGATAGCCGCGTGCATCTGAACGCCGCTCTGAAACTGAAACTGGTACCAAGGACACCTCTCTGGCCGTTGCTTTCAGCTCATCCTATTCCGATTCTGGTTCCACATGGAATTACACGCGAGGTTCGCTGTCCGAGTGCGGATATAATCGTCTCCGATTTCACCGTACACCATGGCTGCTATCGAGACCTTTGCACTAGAAAAGATCTATCAGGTCGGTTTTTGGCGCAAAGCTAAGAAGCGCGCCCTCAAACCACTCACCTTCGCGGTTCCGGAAGGGGAGGTTTTCGGATATCTCGGCCCTAATGGCGCAGGAAAGACGACCACTTTGCGCCTCCTCATGGGCCTCGTCGATCCCAGTGGCGGCTCGTTCAAGATTCTTGGCGGATCCATCTCTAGTTCGCTCATCCGGTCGCAGATAGGATTCCTTCCCGAACAGCCTTACTTCTACGATTACCTGACTGCACGCGAACTGCTGAACTACTTCGCGACACTCTCGGATGTCCCGGCAAAGGACCGAACGCGGCGCATCGAGGCCACGCTCACGCGCGTGGGATTGGCCCCCGACTCCTGGAGCACCCAACTACGCAAATACTCGAAAGGCATGTTGCAGAGAGTAGGGCTGGCTCAGGCAATCCTGCACGAGCCCAAATTGGTCATCCTGGACGAGCCCATGTCTGGGCTTGATCCCATGGGACGCCGCGAAGTACGCGACCTCATCGAGGAACTCAACCATGAAGGGAAAACAATCCTCTTCTCCACGCACATCCTCTCCGACGCGGAAGCGCTCTGTGATCGCGTTGCGGTGATAGCGAACGGCGAATTGCGGGGAGTGGGCGTGGTCGCCGATCTTACGGCTAGCGTAAAAGGCAACGTTGAGGTTGTCTGGCAAGATGCCAACACAGTTCCAGCGATTACCGCTTTGGGTCTGCAGTGTCACACGGTTGGAGAAACCGTTCGGGCGACCGTTCCCGAAGCACAGGTTGATACGGTCATCGACACCTTGCGCGCTCACAATGCACGGCTGGTGTCGCTCACTCCGGTCCGCACAACATTAGAGGATTACTTCGTGGCGCGACTTGCGGTTCCGGCGGAGGAATCCCAATGAACCGCCGCATCACCGCCATAGCGACGAATACATTCCGCGAAGCCGTTCGCGACCGTGTCCTTTACAACCTGATTATCTTCGCGCTGATCATGATCGGTGCTTCCCTGCTGCTCGGTCAGATCACGATCGGCGTGCAGCGGCAACTGCTCATTAATCTTGGACTCACCTCGATTTCCGTTTTCGGCGTCCTGATCGCGATCTTCATCGGCATCGGACTCGTCTCGAAGGAAATCGACAAGCGCACCCTCTATACCGTCCTCACACGGCCGGTGCAGCGATGGGAGTTCATCCTGGGCAAGTTCTTCGGACTCGTTCTCACGCTGATCGTGAATGCCGGGTTCATGACGGTCGGGTTCTTCATCGCACTTCTTTACCTCATGCGCGGACTGCAACCCGCCGACGCCTACATCCTGGTTGCGATCTACTTCATCTTGCTGCAGTTCATGATCGTAACGTCGCTTGCGCTTCTCTTTTCGTCGTTCTCGACGCCGATCGAATCCGCGGTGATGACGTTCGCGTTCTTTGTCGTGGGTAGTTTTAGCAGCGACCTGCACGCGTTCGCGCAAGCATCCACCGGCCTCACCCACTACACTGTCACCGTGATGTCGTACCTCGTTCCCAACTTTTCCGCGCTGAACGTGATCGCGTCAGTGGCCCAAGCGAAGCCAGTGGCGGCAGGACTCGTGCTGATGAACACTCTTTACGTTCTCGGATATGCGGGCGCAGCCGTCTGTGCCGCGAGCCTGATCTTCCATAAGCGCAGCATGAAATGACGCCGGCGTCTACATCACGCGTTTCTATCGTGCTGATAGCAGCAATCGTTTTGCTGTTCACTACGGCATTGATGTCCAAGCATCAGGTGGATCGGATCCGTTCGCAGGAGGCCGAGGACGAAGTTCTCTACATTCCATCTGCCAAGGCTCTTAAGCGGATGAGCCTCGGCTACACGGGACTTCTGGGCGACATCTACTGGACTCGCGTGGTGCAGTATTTCGGCTGGAAACATAAGCAGCGCGCTGCCGAATACCCGCTGCTTTATCCGCTGCTGGATATCACGACTGAACTTGACCCACAGCTCGTGGTCGCCTATCGCTTCGGTGCGACATTTCTTGCGCAACAGCCGCCCGACGGAGCGGGGCAGCCCGACAAAGCCATCGAACTCGTTGAAAAAGGGATTCGCTACAACCCAGACGAGTGGCGTCTTTATTACGAGCTCGGCTTTCTTCAAGCCATGGAGCGCCACGACTACATCGCGGCCGCCGACGCCTTCAATCGCGGATCTAAGGTTCCGAAGGCCCATCCGTTTTTACGCGTTATCGCGGCAGCCATGGCCCAACACGGAGGCGACCTTGAAACCGCCCGTATGCTCTGGCGGACCACCTACGAAACGACGGAAGACGTGATGATCAAGCAGAACGCGGAACGGCATCTCCGCGCTCTGGAGGTCGACGAGACTGTGCCGAAGTTGGAGGCCGTCGTTCAGGCATACCGCGACAAAACCGGCACTCTCCCGAGAAGTTTCATGGAGCTTGTGAACGCCGGATACCTCCGCTTCATTCCCACCGACCCCCTTGGACGCCCCTATAAATTGCGGCCCGATGGCCAGGTGGTCGTGCAAGATCCAGCCGACCTGCCGTTCATACGTCAGGGGCTACCACCGGGGTACAAACCCTTGTTACGCTCCCTGCCTCAAATTCCAAGGTAAGCTAGTCTGTGATCGTGACCAAGGTACGAACGACAACTCTGGTTTTCTTACTTTGTATCTGCTCCTCGCTGGTCCTTTCGCAGGGGAAGCAGGACAAAAACGACGAGCTCAAAGCCTTGGCGAACAAGGTGGACGAGCATTACAACGGCCTTAAGTCCCTTCGCTCGCAATTCCACGAGTCCTATAGCGGAATGGGAATGTCCCGAAGGGAATCCGGCATGCTTTACCTGAAGAAACCCGGCCGGATGCGTTGGGAATACCAGACTCCGCGCGAAAAACTGTTCGTCTCCGATGGCAAGACAGCCTGGTTTTACGTCCCGGGAGAGCAACAGGCCCGGCGAGCACCCGTCAGCAAGATCGACGATATCCGCTCTCCCCTTCGTTTTTTGCTCGGCAAGACCAAGCTGCTCAAGGAGTTCCGTGAGTTATCGTTTTCGAGCAGCCTGAAGCCGCTGAACCCGGGGAACTTCGTTCTGCGCGGCGTTCCCAAAGGCATGGAAGACCGGATTTCGATGGTGACTTTGGAAGTCTCCCCCGGGGGCCGGATTGACCGAATCACCATGGAAGAGGTTGATGGCGCCACGACCGATTTCATCTTCTCGCAGGAACAGGAAAACGTTCCCGTGGCCGACAATCTGTTCAAATTTCAGCCGCCGCGGGGAGTGGAAATCGTGGAGGCAAAGGAACTCGGGAATTAAGCCTTTACTGGCTGAAACTGCTGCAAGTTGTTGAACTTTGCGGTGTTACACTTAGGGATTCGAACAGAGCTTCCCGACCGATTTCGAGTTGGCCCATGGCTGAATTTCTCGTAAAAGTCGCCGACGACCGTGGACATATGCAGGAGCAGGTAGAGAGTGGCTTCTCCGCCGCCGAAGTCCGCGACCGATTCACCCAGCAGGGATTTCTTGTCTACTCGGTCAAGCCACGAGGCTTATTCCAGGGGGGCACTTTCAACCTGCCGCAGCAGCGCAAGATCAAGTCGGACCAATTCCTGATCTTCAACTCCCAGTTCCTGACCCTGATCCGTGCCGGCCTTACCATCGTCAACTCAATCGACCTGCTCATTAAGCGGCAGCGCAACCAGTTCTTCCGGGCGACGCTGGAGAACGTACGCGACCGGGTAAAAAGCGGCGAACTGCTATCCGCAGCCTTCGCCGAACAGGGTGTCTTCCCTCGCATGTACACCACCACCGTGCTCGCGGGAGAAAAGAGCGGCAATCTCGAGGAAGTGCTGGGACGCTATATCGGTTTCCAGCGAATGGCGCAGACCTTCCGCAAGAAGCTCCAGGCTTCACTGATTTACCCGGCGGTTCTGGTCGTGCTCGTCGTAGGAATGCTCAGTTTCCTGCTCACCTATGTTGTGCCCAAGTTCGGCGAGCTGTATGAGCAGATCAGCACCCAGGGACAGCTCCCCGCACTTACGCTGTTCATGCTCGCGGTCGGCGAAGTGGCCCGAAAATATGCCCTGGTTATTGTGATCGCGGTGGCAACTGGGGTCTTCCTGCTGTGGCGTTGGAAAGCTACGGAAGCGGGTGCTCGCCAGATCGACAGCGTCCGGCTTCGACTGCCGATCATTGGTCCTATCTGGCTGAAGTATCAGATCGCCATCTTTTCGCGAACACTTGGGACGCTTCTCTCCGGCGGTATTCCCTTGGTCCCGGCCATTGAGACCGCAGCCGCATCTATGCAAAGCCGTTCTCTTGCCGACGCCCTGATGAATGCGTCCGTCCGTGTCCGCGAGGGCCAACCGCTCGCCAAAAGCTTGGAAGAAACAAAGAAGTTTCCGGAACTTGCCGTCGAAATGATCGAGGTCGGCGAATCGACAGGTGCACTTCCTGCGATGCTCACCTCCGTGGCAGAGTTCTACGAAGAAGACGTGCAGACCTCTCTATCGGCTGCGATGTCTTTGATCGAGCCCGCCATCCTGATCGTGATGGGAGTGGTTGTGGCTTTTGTATTGTTATCGCTCTACCTTCCCATCTTCACATTGGGAGCGGGTGGAATAAAGTAACGAGGCTTTTTAGCAGTAAGGATTTCATGGCTACGAACAAGGCTTTATTTGTAAACGGCGGAACACTGGTAGCACCGCAGCAGTCTCCAAGCGGCGCGGACGAAGAAGCACGCGCGCGCGAACTCGCCCAGCGTTATCGTTGCGAATTTCTCGACCTCAAGAACACCCATCTCCAGCCGGACCTGTTTAAGAAGATTCCGGTGGACATGATGTTCCGCTACAACTTTGTCCCACTCGAAGAGCGTGATGGACGTCTTGCCATCGCGATCGCCGATCCCAGCCAACTCATGGCGATTGACGAAATCAGCGTGCTTCTTGGCAAACGCATCCTGACCAAGGTCGCCACCGGCTCGCAGATCAAGGACATCCTCACCAAAACCGAGCAGTCGCAGCGCGTTCTGGAAGAAGCCGGCGAAGGCTTCATGCTCGATGTCATCACTGAGGATGAATCGGGCGATGAGACCATCTCCATCGAGCGCCTGACTGCCGAGACCGACATCTCGCCGATCATCCGTCTCGTCGACACGACCATCTTTACTGCGCTCCAGCGTCGCGCCTCCGACATCCACATCGAAACCCGCGACGATTCCGTGGTCATCAAGTACCGCATCGACGGAGTCCTGCAGCCTGCAATGTCGCCGATCGCCAAAGAGCATCATTCGACGATCATCTCGCGTATCAAGGTCATGTCCGAATTGGACATCGCCGAACGCCGCGTGCCGCAGGACGGCCGCTTCCGCGTCCGCTACAGCAACCGCTCGATCGATTTCCGCGTTTCGATCATGCCGTCGATTCACGGAGAAGACGCCGTACTCCGTGTGCTCGACAAAGAATCGATGAGCGAGAAGTTCCACAAGCTCACGCTCGATGTGGTCGGATTCAGCGACGAAGACCTGAGAAAGTTCCGTCGTTACATCCAGGAACCCTATGGCATGGTGCTTGTTACCGGACCCACCGGTTCCGGCAAGACCACGACCCTCTACGCCGCGCTGAACGAGATCAAGAGCGACGAAGATAAGTTCATCACCATTGAAGACCCGGTCGAATATCAGATCCGTGGCATCACCCAGATTCCGGTAAACGAAAAGAAGGGTTTGACGTTCGCTCGCGGTCTGCGGTCGATCCTGCGTCACGATCCCGACAAGATCATGGTCGGCGAAATTCGAGACACCGAAACCGCGCAAATCGCCATTAACGCCGCCCTGACGGGTCACCTGGTGTTTACCACCGTCCACGCCAACAACGTCGTCGACGTAATCGGACGCTTCCTCAACATCGGTGTAGAGGCCTACAATTTCGTTTCCTCGTTGAACTGCATCCTGGCTCAGCGGTTGGTACGTGTGATTTGCGAGCACTGCAAGCACAAGGTGAATTACACGGCTGACGTTCTCGAAGACAGTGGACTCGATCCGAAGGAATGGTCCGGTGTCAGTTTCTATGAGGGTCAGGGCTGTATCGAGTGTGGCGGTACTGGTTACCGCGGACGCACCGCAATTCACGAATTACTTGAGCTTACCGACCGGGTTCGCGAGATGATATTGGCGAAAAAACCTTCGTCGGAAATCCGTAAGGCCGCCCAGGAAGAAGGGATGCATTTCCTTCGCGAGTCGGCGCTCATGCGGGTAAAGGCTGGCATTACGACTTTGAAAGAGATCAACAAGGTCACGTTCATCGAGACGATGCGTTAATGGCGACCGCACGAAAAATCGGACCAACGCTGGCATGCGAGATCACGCCGGAACGCGTGATTGCCGCTCGCCGTAGTGACGATGGGGCCTCACTCGACTCCTACACCGCTCGTGCGCTTGCGGGAGGCGTTGTAACGCCCCACTTGGCGGAAGCGAATGTTAGCAACGCGGAAGCCCTCCGTCAGGCCATCAGCGATGCCCTCACCACGGTGGGTTCGCGCTCGCATGATGTCATCGCGATTGTTCCTGACGCTGCCGTCCGTGTGGCCTTGCTCGAATTCGACACTCTCCCGGAACGCAAGGCTGAAGCCGACGGCGTGATTCGTTTCCGTCTTAAAAAGGCGCTGCCCTTCGATGTAGAGAAAGCCCACCTTAGTTACGAGATCATCCGCGCCGACGGTAAGGTTCGCGTCGCATGCGCAGTCGTGCTCTCCTCGGTCTTGCAGGAGTACGAGACGATCTTCCGCGACCTCGGCTTCTCGCCCGGCATTGTGCTGCCGTCGAGCGTGGCGTCGCTGGGGAATGTCCACTCTGCCGATCCGGTCATGATGATCAAGTCCGACGCTTACACGACAACACTGGCCATCATCGGCGACGGACAACTGCTCCTTTTCCGGACACTGGAAAACACCACTGGTTCCGCTCCGGTCACCGATCAACTGGTGGAGGACGTCCACGCTTCGCTGGTGTTTTTTGAAGACACGTATAACATGAGGGTCCAAACCATTATGCTTGGCGGGCAGATCGAGATCGACAGTCTCGCCACCGCGCTGGAACAGCAGACCGGGGTTCGCGTCCAGACACTCGTGTCTCCCGACCTTGTAGGCACGGCACGCCCGAATTTCCCGCCTTCGGCACTCGCCGGGGTGGTAGGAGCTTTGCTCGGCTGATATGCGACTCAACATCAATCTCGCGAGCCAGCCGTACGAAGACGCCCGCCGGTTCACCGCGCTTTGGACTGGCATCCTCGGCGCACTTGTCCTGCTTGCCGTAATCCTGGGTGCTGCCGCAATCCACCACTGGCAGAGCTACCGCCAGATGACCAACAACATCAATCGGGAGAAACAGATACTCGCCGACTACGATGTGAAGCAGCAACAGGACCTAGAAATTCTCAACCGGCCACAAAACCGTGACGTCCGCCAGAAATCTGAGTTTCTTAATGAGCTTATTCGGCGCAAGGAGCTCTCCTGGACCCAGATCTTCAATGACCTCGAGAAAATGATGCCTCCGCGGCTTCGTGTTCTCGCGGTCGAACCGCAAGTTCGCGACGACCAGATCGTTCTAAAGATGGAATTGGGGGGCGACTCCCGTGAACGCGCGGCCGAACTCGTGCGTCGCATGGAGCGCTCCAGGACCTTTCGTTACGCCCAGGTCGTAAGTGAAGCCGATGCGGCCACCACACCCGGCGAGTCCGATGTCATGCGCTTCCAGATTACGGCTGAGTATGTCCCCGCCAATGAACGTCCGGCACAAGCGCCGGCAGGAACCACCGGAGGCGGACAATAATGGCCAACGTACGACAGCTCCGGTCTAGGCTGCAGATTGCCATGGCCATCTTGGTCGGCATCAACGTGTTTGCTGCGGGCGCGCTTGCCTACATGTTGGTCCGTACCAGCGCACTGCCAGGCGACTTCCAGCAACTCCGTCAGCAGGTTCAGAACCGCAAGGGTAAGGTCGTTCCGCCCGAAATCGTGAACGAACGCGTGAAGCAGGCGCGAGAGGAAATCGGCAAATTTTACGAGCAGCGCTTTCCGAACAGCTCGGCCGCCGTTTTCGAAACACTTGGTAAGATTGCGAAAGAAAACCGCGTCAAACTGAACCAGGCTACCTACCGTGTGGACGAAACGGACATGCCCGGACTGCGCCAGGTAGTGATTTCCGCTAACCTTGACGGAGACTACGTCCAGACGGTGAAATTCATCAACGCGCTTGAGCGCGACAAGAATTTCTTCGTCATCGGACGCGTTGCGCTCGGCGATCAGAAGTCGGGGCAGGTTCGTTTGACACTTCAAATCGAGACATTCATGAGAGGCCAGGCGTAGTGAAGATCGGCGCCGAAAACTCGAAGAAGACCATGGTTGCGATCGGACTCTTCCTCGTCGCGCTGGTCCTTACCATTCGGATGATTGCCGGCAGCTTCTCATCTTCACCCGCACAGCCCGCGACCACCACCAGCACGTCGACGGCTACGACTCGCGGCACCACGCGAACTCGTACTGCCGCCCGCGGCACTGGCCGCGTAAATGTGAAGCAGAACACCGCCGGACCAGTCACTCCAAACCTGGATCCGCGTTTGCGCCTCGACGTTCTCCACGAAGTCGAGTCCATCGAGTACAGCGGTGACGGTCGCAACATCTTCCTGGCGCATGCCGAGCCAGCGGTTGAGATTCCCAAACCAAAAGCGTCGGGATTCAAGAACAATGCCACGCCGCAGCAGGTGGTCAACACGCCTCCACCGCCGCCTCCGCCGCCACCGATCAACCTGAAGTTCTTTGGCTTCGCCAGCCAACAGGGTTCTACGAAGAGAATTTTCCTCTCTTCCGGCGATGATATTTTTGTCGCGAGCGAAGGCGAAATCGTGCAACGTCGCTACAAAATCGTGAAGGTCAACCCCAACTCCATTGAGGTTCAGGACGTACTGAGCAATAACCGCCAGACGATTCCCCTCACTGCCGGCTAGAAGTATGCGTCTCGGCCATTTTCATTACCGTCCTTCGGCAACACATAAACACCAATCGGGGTACATGCTGATTGTGTTGGTGTTTGTCATGGTCGGCCTCACCATTGCCGCACTCGCCACGGCCCCCAAGATCGCCACAGCGGTACAGCGCGACAAAGAAGAGGAAATGATTCACCGCGGGGTTCAGTACGCCCGCGCGGTGAAGAAGTACTACAAGAAGTTCGGGCGCTACCCGTCAACGATTGAGGCCCTTGAACAGACCAACAACATCCGGTTCCTTCGTAAGCGTTACAAGGACCCCTTCACGCAGGACGGCAAATGGCAGCTTGTCCGCTACGGCCAGGTACAGATCAGCGCAACAGGACGTCAGGGTGGAACCTTCGGCGGTCCCAACCAGCCCGGTCTTCCTAATATTCCCGGCGTGACGGGACTTGTTCAGGGAACCCAGCCCGGAACCAGCAACTTCGGCGGATTTGGTACCACGGGTCAGGGCGCTACCGGAAGCAGCGGATCCGGCGTGACCGGCACAACGGGAACCGGCACTGGCGGAACTGGGACGACTGGCACCACCGGCACCTCCAGCACCACCGGCACACAATCGGATCGCCCTGTCGGCGGAACCTTTGGCACGGCTGGCGGGGGATCGTCCAGCACGGGCACCAGCGCAGGCCAGACACTCGGCGGAGGTGCCATCATCGGCGTCAGCAGCGCAAGTGAACGCGAGTCACTGCGTGTCGTCGCCGACAAGAACCACTACAAGGACTGGAAATTCATCTACGACCCGACGATGGACCGTGGCCTGATTACCGGGCCTTACGACCCGAAACAGCAGGTGATGGGCCAGGTCCCGGGTGCGCAGCAGATCGGCCAGCCGATCGGTCAGCCCATTGGCGGCCAGCAGCCCCAAACCGGCTTCGGCCAGAATCAAAACGTTTTCGGAACGCCTAAACTTCCGCCTGATACTCAAGCTCCGCCCAACAGATAATCATCCAACCGATACAATAGAATCATGCCGAAGAAAAAGGTCGTCAGCCTGCGTTGTCCAACGTGCAGCAAGCTCGTGCTGCGCGATGAGCCTGACTTCCCTTTCTGCAGCGATCGGTGCCGGCTGATCGACCTCGGCAAGTGGGCGAGTGGAGGTTACGTGATCTCCAGTCCCATCACCGATCCTGAAGACATCGAACGCGTCGAAAAGACGCATGAGGAACAGCATCGCAAGAGCTTCGACAAACATGGACGCCACATCAACTGAGCCGGCGACATCAAAGCCGCCACTCTGGGCCACAACAATCGCCACGTTTATCGGGACTGGTTATGGAAAACCCGGTCCTGGAACTTGGGCGTCGGTAGCGACTGTTCTCCTTTGGGCGGCGTTCGCTCCTCACGTCAGCCAGCACCAACTCCTGTGGACTGCCGTGGCAGTATCCGCGTTCGTCACTCTCATCGGAATCCCGGCTGCAACCGTTTACTCGCGTGCCGTCGGTTCAGGTGATCCCTGCCAGGTTGTGATCGACGAAGTCGCCGGACAGATGATCGCCCTCATCGGTGCGCCGTTGAATTGGAAGTGCCTTGTCGCGGGACTTATACTTTTTCGTGTCTTCGACATTACGAAGCCCTTCCCGCTGCGCCGCTTTGAAAAGCTGCCTGAAGGTATCGGCATCATGATGGACGACGTGGGTGCGGGCCTTTACGCTCTCGCCGTTATGCAAATTTTGCTGTACATCGGTTTCTTGAAATAGGAATGGGGATCTCGAACCACTTGCTGGGAAAGAAGAACGTCAACGGATATCCACACATCGACACCGTCGAGCCGGCTGCCGGCCTCGTGGGAGGCGAAGTTCGCATCCATGGAAGCAGCTTGAGCGCTCCCGAGTTGCGGCGTCCGCGCGTGCGCTTCAACGAAGTCGACGGGCCTGTAGTTGTGAGCACCAACCGCTTCGTCATCGCGCGCGTTCCCGAAGGCGCCACTTCCGGTCCCCTGACGGTAACCACCACCGGCGAACCCAGTAATGCGCAGGAGTTCCGGGTCGGGTCCACGGTAGCCGAAAATCTTCACCCAGTTACAAATCCTGCAATCGATTCGGAAGGCAATCTCTACGTCACCTTCTCCGGTTCTCGTGGCCAGAAAGTACCGGTCGCGATCTTCCGCATCGACACCAACTTCGTCGTGAAGCCGTACATCACCGAAATGATGAATGCGACGGCTATCGCCTTTGATAACGACGGCCAGATGTATGTCTCGTCGCGTTTCGACGGGACCGTGTATCGTGTCGCGCGCAACGGGACGATGGCGGCTTACGCCGAGGGCATGGGGATCGCCACCGGCATAGCCTTTGACGCCGAGCAGAATCTCTATGTCGGTGATCGCAGCGGAACGATTTTTAAGATAGGCCGCAACAAGGAGATTTTTGTCTTCGCCCTGCTCGAGCCCAGCGTATCGGCGTACCATCTGGCTTTTTCACCCGATGGCGATCTCTACGTTACCGGTCCGACCGTCTCCAGTGTCGATGTGGTGCATCGCATCAGACCGAACGGAGATGTCTCCATCTTCTTCAAAGGGCTGGGCCGCCCACAGGGTATCGCATTTGATGTTGACGGCAATCTGTACGTCGCCGCTTCGTACTCAGGACGCCGCGGTATCGTTCGTCTCACGCCCGATGCGCAACCCTCAATGGCAATAGCCGGACAGGGACTCGTCGGCCTCGCTTTTGCTCCCGGAAGAACGGTGTTCCTCGCCAGCAACACCGCCATCCATCGCCTCACGTGGGATGTGCAAGGAAAAGTCCTGAGCACTCCGGAATTCTAGCTCTCATTTTCGAAACTTATCGACGGCTTCCTGCGTCTAGTTAGTTAGGGGAACACCAACAATCTCCTGTTGGTGCTGGGGCTTCTGGAGAATCAACATGAAAATCTACAGGAGCATTTTGTTCTTCTGCCTTGTCACATTCCTGTCCACAGTTCTTGCCTTTGCTGCGGACAAGCAGGATTACACCAACCATGCAAGTATCACCTTCGACCGTCCGATAACCATCGGCAACACCCAACTCCAACCACAAACCTATACGCTGCGCTGGAATGACACTGGAAACACAACCGATGTTCATTTCTTTGATGGACACAAAGAAGTCGCCTCTGCCCCTGCCCACATCAACAAGGTGAACAAGAGCCAGGAAGATGGCTTCACCTTGGATAACGTTGCAACCAAACCACAACTCGAGAACGTTTTTTCAAAACACGAAACACTGGTTTTCAAGGGCGTCTCGGGCTCAAACTCCGGAATGTGAACCACACCTGGTTCGCATTCGGGCGCGGGTTGAACCGCGCCTTTCTTCTACCTTGAAGCACTACACGGTTTTACTTACCCGGATGCTATCCTCTTAGCGTGATCGCCGAGATTATCGCTATCGGATCGGAACTTCTCGACCCGTATCACCAGGACACCAACTCTCTTTACCTCACCGAGAAGTTGAACCTTCTCGGCGTTGTTGTTGCATTTAAAACAGTTGTTGGCGATAACGCGCAGCACCTCACAGATGTCGCCCGCACCGCGATCGGGCGTTCCGACATCGTCATCTTCATGGGTGGACTCGGCCCCACCGAAGATGACCTCACCCGCGAATGCGTTGCCGCCGCCCTGGGCCGCCAACTCCATCGCGACCCTACGCTCATCGCCGAACTCTACGCCTGGTTCGCATCTCGCCGTCGACGCATGGCCACGAACAATGAACAACAGGCGGACGTGATCGAGGGCGCCATTGTTCTTCGGAACTCCCGCGGAACCGCGCCCGGCCAGTATCTTGAAATTGAGGTCGAAGGCCGCCCGAAGTACATCATGCTGCTTCCCGGACCTCCCTACGAAATAAAACCAATGTTCGAGGAACAGTGCTTCCCTCGCCTCAAAGAGAAACTACCGCCGGCTTTCATCGCCACGCGTCGGCTTCGCGTCGCCATGATGGGCGAATCCGACTGCGACATGCGCATCGCCCCCATCTACAAAACGGCCGAGGGCGTGGAGACGACCATCCTTGCCGGCGCGGGAGAAATCAATCTGCATCTTCGCGCACGGTCCGACAACCTTGAGCATGCAGAACAACTGGTCGAGGATCTTGCCGGCAAACTCGAGGACGAACTCGGTGACGCCGTTTACTCGCGCGGCGAATCGCTCGAAGAGATCGTCGGCTACTACCTTCAGCTCCGGAACGCCACTCTCGCGGTCGCCGAATCCTGCACCGGGGGCATGCTCGGTCGCCGAATCACGTCTGTCAGCGGAAGCTCTCGCTATTTCCTCGGTGGAGCGATCGTTTACTCCAATGAATTCAAGACGCTCTTTGCCAACGTGCCGCCCATGATGATCGCGGAACACGGTGCCGTCAGCGAGCAGGTCGCGCTCGCACTTGCCGAAGGCATCCGCGATGAAACCCGCGCCAGCATCGGCCTGGCGATCACTGGCGTTGCAGGTCCTGCGGGTGGCACCGAAGACAAACCTGTTGGCTTGGTTTATCTCGCCCTAGCCGACGCAAACGGAACTGAAGTGCTGAAGCGTCAGTTCCCCGGCGACCGCGAACGAATCCGCACCTTTGCGACGCAGCAGGCACTCGACATGCTACGTCGACGACTCATGGAAGCCTAATCGTATGCGCCTCTTCGTCGGACTCGACATCCCGGAAGCGATTCGCACCGCAATTGCCAACTACGTCGATGAACTCCGTCGCGTCGCACCCGATGCGAAGTGGGTCCGTCCCGAGAGCTACCACGTGACGTTGAAGTTCATCGGGGAATGGCGTCGTGATGTGCGTGAGGTCACCTCCGAACTCGATCAGATTGAGGCACCATCGCTCGACGTGTCGTTCCGCAATTGCGGATTCTTCCCGAACGCGAAGGCACCGCGCGTGTTCTGGATCGGCATCGCGGCCGACTCAAAGCTTCCGTCCCTTGCCGTACAAGTCGACCGGGCCTGCTCCGCGTTTGGAATCGAATCGGAAGACCGCGAGTATTCTCCGCACCTTACTCTCGCCCGGTCTGGTTCCGGTTCGCCTCGTCCAAAGCGCCATGAACCATTGGCTGCATCCATGAAGCGCCTCGCCGAAAGAATCGCGGGAATCCAAGCACCCGATTTTGGTACCATGCACGCGACAGAATTCTTTCTATACGAAAGCAAGTTGTCGCCCGGCGGAGCGAAGTACATCAAGCTGAAGTCGTTCCGGTTGGGCGATTAGTCGTCGATCATTAGTCGTTCGCAAATATGCAAACATACGTAATCGTCGCGATCATCGCGTACCTTCTCGGCTCCATTCCCTTCGGATACATCCTCGTCCGCCTCTTCCGCAAACAAGACGTTCGAACGATTGGCAGTGGCAACATCGGTGCGACGAACGTCGCCCGCTCCGGAGCCAAAGGTTTGGGAATAGCGACGCTGATCCTCGACGCGGCGAAAGGGTATGCAGCAGTCGCATTGGCGAGACTATTGGTTTATCGAATGCCCCCAGCCGGTCTTCATTTGGACTACACGGCTGCCTGGCTTGAGGCGGCATTTTGGGCCGCCGCCCTTGCCGCCATCTTCGCCATCCTCGGCCACATGTTCCCGATCTGGTTGAAGTTCAAGGGCGGGAAGGGCGTTGCGACAGGAGTGGGTGTCTTCCTTGCTATTGCCCCCAAGGCCGTCGGATTGGTTCTCGTCATCTTCTTGGTGATCGTCTGGTTTTCGCGATACGTTTCTCTTGGATCTATTATCGCCACCGCTGCATTTCCAGTACTGGCCTGGGTCCTGTACAGAGACTCAAAGGCTCCAATAGTCTTCATTGCTGCCGCGTTCGGTGCCTTCCTAATCATCGCCAAGCATCACCAGAACATCCGCCGCTTACTCGCCGGAACCGAACACCGTCTAGGTGAAAAGAAAACCGAGGTGCGCGCATGAGTAACATCGCTGTGATCGGAGCCGGTGCCTGGGGTACCGCTTTAGCCGTTGCGCTTGCGCGTCAGCATCGCCACAACGTCACGCTGTGGGCCTTCGAGAAGGAGGTCTCTGAATCTGTCCGGCAGCGTGGGATCAACGAAATGTTTCTGCCGGGCCAGACGCTTCCCATCGAAATCCAGGTCACCAACAGCCTGGAAGAAGCTCTGCGCAATCAGCAGATGGTTGTGAGCGTAATGCCGTCACACCACACGCGACGCGTGTTCAAGAACATGGCGCCATTCCTGCACCGCGAAATGATTTTCGTATCTGCCACTAAGGGCGTCGAGAACGAGACCCTGCTGCGCATGAGCGAAGTCATCCGCGAGGTGATTGCCGAAAAAGGCTGGAATCCCCGCATCGGCGCGATTAGCGGTCCATCATTTGCCAAGGAAGTCGCCAAGGGCGATCCGACGGCTATCACGGTTGCCTCCAAAGACGCCGACCTCGCCGCGCTGGTACAGCGCGAATTCAGCGACCATACCTTCCGCATTTACACCAACGACGACATTATTGGCGTGGAGCTCGGTGGAGCGCTGAAGAACGTAATTGCCATCGCCGCCGGTGTCTGCGACGGACTCGGCCTTGGCCACAACACCATCGCCGCGCTCATCACGCGAGGCCTCGCCGAGATCGCCCGCCTTGCCGTCGCTTGCGGCGCTCGCCAGGTGACCATGGCGGGACTAGCGGGCATGGGTGACCTCGTCCTCACCTGCACCGGGGGCCTTTCCCGCAACCGCACCGTCGGCGTCGAACTTGGCAAGGGACGCAAGCTGGACGAGATCATCGCCGGAATGCACGGCATGGTCGCGGAAGGCGTGCTCACCACAAATGCTGCCGTTGGCCTCGCGAAGAAAATGAACGTAGAGATGCCCATCACAGAGCAGATGTACGCCATTCTGCACGACGGAAAATCACCGAAGGAATCGATGCGCGAACTCATGACGCGCCGCGGCACCAGTGAAGTGAAACTGCTCACTGCCGACCAATAAAGAACGGCGGCCCGCAGGCCGCCGTATTCACTTCCTTTTTGTTATTCGCTTTCAGAACCAGTGCGGTCGGTCAGCACCGGACGATCACCGCGAACTGCACCCGGCGTAACCGTTAACGGATTCGTCAGGCGGAAGTTCATTACCGTTTCGGAAGGCAGCCGAATCTGCTGTCCCTTCGTTACGGCCTGCGCGCCGGTTCCAGCGCCTGCGCCGATTACGGACCCGATCGCTGCGCCCTTCCCGCCGCCGGCAATTGCGCCGATGATCGCGCCCACCGCTGCGCCACCGCCGACCTTAGCCGCGGTGTTCTTGCCACGGGCCGCGCCTTCACGTCGCCACTCTTCGGTCCGGACTTCGTAGTTCTTGCCGCCCATCGAAACGTTCGTCAGTTCGACTGCCAGCACCGACTTCCCGCTGAAGTGACCTGCATCCTTCACATCGACAATGCGGCCCATCACGTCCGCTCCGGAAGGAATCGCCAACTGGTCACCAACGGTGATCGAGTGCGCCAGCGTTCCGCGGAAGCGGTCGCCAACCTGGTTCTTTTCGCTGTCGAGCGGATCGAGCAGGCGGATGGAAATCTCCGTTCCGTCCGGAATAGTGACCGTGGTCGGCTTGGGCTTGGCGGCTGGCATCGCCGAAGACGCTGTCGCCGGAACTGTGGTCACCGGAGTCGAAGGCGGAGCATAGTCGTTGTTTCCGCGGTTCCCGCGAGAGCCCGCGGTGTAACTGGACGACTTACGCGCGGAGCTTTTCGCCTGCTTCACAGGCTCCTGTTGCTCCACTACTGGTTCCTGCATCGGCGGTGCCGCCGCTGCTGCTACCGTGAGATTGTTCACAACCGTACGTACACCAGCGATTTGGCTGGCATCATTCCCTGCTGCAACCCGTTCCATTTCGCTCGAGACCTGGCCCGCCAGTGTCACCACGCCGTCCTGCGACTGGACGGAAATAGTCTTGGTGGCGATGTTGGGGTCGGCCTGGATCTTCGTCGCTACTTCACCGATGATCTGGCTGTCGCTGGGCTTCTTCGAACACCCAATGGCCAGAGCCATGATCACCAGTAAGCTCAAGAACACAACCATCAGCGAACGATTCGCCTTCATACATTTCTCCTCTTCAGGGTTCCTGTCTCGCATTCCGTGCAGAGTACCTGCTCGCTATATCCTGAAATTCTGCTAACTGTGTTAACCCGTAACGAAAGCATGTGGCATCAGCCGTCACGCCCTAAAACGGCCGGATTTCTACTTAGCCTGACTACCTTAACCCAAACTTGGCCGGGAAGTTACTGTGCAGTGTTGAGGTTCACGGTACTCAAGGGCAGGTCCCAATGGGCAAGCAGGATTTCGAATCTCCGTTGCTCCTCCTTCTTGAACGTCGCCTGATCCGGATACATCTGCCTGGCCAGGGCCTGTTCATCGAAGGGCGATCTGTCCTTGAAGACGATGGTTACGCGATAGTCCCACCGCGCGTCCTCGGTCATATGATTTTCGGGAGCTTCCATTTTTACGGACGCAATCCTGCCCATCTCGATTTGCTTCTTCAGGATCGGATAGTGGTTTTTCTTAAACAGTTCCAGAAACTCCTGCTGATGTCCCCACTGGACCTTGTAGTAGTACTCGACCACCGTCGGTTGAGGGGTTGCTGGCGTCTGGGCCTGGGCTCCGAGTCCGATGAGCAATACCGAAAACAGCAAGAGAAACACTCTCCGCATGGGTCCTCCAATGTCACGGGCGAAGGGTGACATTCCGTGTGGCCGAGATTCTATACTCATCGTAGTGGCTGGAGTATCCCAATCCGACCTGAAGCATGCGGCGGAACTGCTACGGGCGGGTAGGCTCGTGGCATTTCCGACGGAGACTGTTTACGGTCTGGGAGCGAATGCCCTGTCCGCCGAAGCCGTAGCGCGCATCTTCGAGGCTAAGGGACGCCCACGCACCAGCCCGCTTATCGTTCACGTAGCCACGCCGGACGAAGTCAGCAGCGTTGTTTCCCATTGGCCAGAGGTCGCCCAAAGGCTCACCGCAAAATTCTGGCCAGGACCGCTGACATTGGTGTTGCCAAAGACCGAAGCCGTGCCCGACATCGTCACAGCCGGATTGCCAACGGTCGGCATTCGCATGCCGCGGCATGACATTGCCCTTGCGCTGCTGCGCGAATGCGGACTGCCGCTCGCGGCTCCGAGCGCGAATCGCTTTACCCAGGTTTCTCCGACAACAGCCGAACATGTTCGACGCAGTCTCGGAGACCGCGTCGATTTCATTCTCGACGGAGGCCCTTGCACGGTGGGGATCGAATCGACCGTGCTGTCTCTGGCCACACCGCAGCCAACGATTTTGCGTCCGGGCGGAATCTCTCGGACGGAAATCGAGTCGCTCATTGGCTCCGTTGCCGTTTCCACAGAAGCGGCTTCCGGTGCGCACGCATCTCCCGGCATGCACGCGAAACATTACAGCCCGCACACTCGGCTGTTGCTGAGCAAAGACGGCGAAGTCCCCCACGCAGGACATGGTATCTACCTGCGCCTTTTTCATGACGCTCAGCATCCGTGTGAAGCGATGTATATGCCCACCGATCCGCGCGAATACGCTGCCGCCCTCTATGGGACTCTGCATGACTTGGACGCACGCTCACTCGATTGGATCGCCGTCGAACTTCCCCCGGTCAACCATGCCTGGGAAGCCGTGCTCGATCGCTTGCGTAGGGCCGCTCACCCCTGAAACTGAAACACCTCGCCGCCGCGCACGGCTGCGAAGCGTAGCTCGCCTCGTGGTAATCTCAAAGAACCAATTCAGGAGCATTGCACCACTGTATGGGTATCATTGTTCGCTCTTCCGACGTCCACGCCGCCGGCGTGTTCACCACCGCTCCCATCCGCAAGCGCAGCAAGGTTGTGCGCTATACCGGACCGCATATCACCAAGGAAGAAGGCGACAAGATTTACGAACACCGCGACATCACTTATCTCTTTGCGCTCGGCAACGGCGACCGCGTGATCGACGGACACGGGATTGCAGCTTTCATCAATCACTCCTGCGACCCGAACTGCGAAACCGATGAAATAAAAGGAGAGATTTGGATCATCGCGACCCGCGACATCAGGCCGGGAGAAGAACTGACCTACGACTACAACCTGTTCGACGGAGAGGAAGACGATCCCGCTACGTGCCACTGTAAGTCGCGGCACTGCCGGGGATCTTTGTACTCTGAGGGCGAACTGCGGAAGCGAAAACGCGAAGCAAAAAAGAAAGCCGCAAAAGAAAAAGCGGCGTAATCTCGCCGCTTCTCCTGCTATCAGAATGGTCTATGCTGTTGCGCGCTGCGCGAACGACTTCACCGCCTCTTCTTCCGTGTCGTACACATCGAACACGGTCAAAAGCTTCGTGACCTGCAGCAAATCAACCACGCGCTGTTGCAACTTGGCCAACTTCACCATACCGCCGGAATGCTGGGCAGACGAATACAAGCCCACCAGCGTACCCAGTCCACCGCTGTCGATATAAGTGGTTTCACCAAGGTTGATAACGACAGATTTCGTCTCAGCAAGCAGATTTTTTACTGTGTCACGTAGCGCGCTCGCTTCATCGCCGAAGAGCAGCCGGCCACGACAGTCCACGATCGAAACGTTGTCCACCACCCGGACCCCAAGCTTCAATTGCATAGCGAACCTCCCCAGAATCTCACGGCGAAAACTCTAGCTGGTCGCTTGGAAGATGGCAAGTGATCTATCCACAAAATCGGCTAAACTCGGGCCGTTTTCCACTGCCCGGCCCTGTCCCACTCCAGCGTTTCAGCCACCCGCCCCGACAGTTCCTCACCCCAGTGCCGCTGCACAATAGCCAAAGCCAAGTCGATCCCGGCCGTTATTCCCGCGGACGTTGCGATCCGGCCATCGAAGATCACCCGTGCATCCGCATCGACCGTAATAGCGTTGTATTCCCGCAGCAGTTCGACCCGGCTGCGATGGGTTGTGGCACGTTTCCCGTCCAGCACGTGGGACGCAGCCAGGATCAAAGCCCCCGTGCAAACTGAAGCCACCTCTCCAGGCTGCTTCCGGACAAACTCAAGTGTCGCCCCGTCATGACGCACCGGTCCGCGGGCGCCTGGCCCCCCGGGCACAATCAGCAAGTCGAGAGGAGGACAGGAGGCAAACGTCGCATCCGGTTTGAAGGTCAAACCAAAGTGCGCCCTGACTTCGGCATGGGTTTTCGCCACCAGCACCGCTTTGCAGGGCGCCCCGTGTTTGGCCGCAATCCCGAAGACTTCCATTGGGCCGACAAAGTCCAGCTCCTCGACATCGTCGAATACAAGAATGCCAATCGTGAATTGCGGCTTCGTCATCTGATTAGCTCCACTTGCGGAAGAACAGGGCCTGGCGCATCACGGGCGCGGTCTTCTCCGCGAGAGAAGCCAACTGGGTCTCGTTGAGCGGTGTGAACTCACGCGCCAGTTGCACGTTTTGCTCGAGTTGTGCCACGGAATCACACCCAATGATGATCGTGCTCACCGGCAACGAAAGCACGTAGTACATTGCTTCCTTGATATGCAGCGTGCCGGGACTCTTTGCCGGTCCTTCCCAGCCACGCTGTTCTTCGGCCGGCGGAGGCGTGAACGTCGAAAGGATTCGTCCCCGGGCAGGAATCTTCATTCCGATAATGCCCATCTGCTTCTCCACCGCCATCGGCAGCAGCTTCTCGATGAAGCTCAAGTGGTGTTTGTCGGCGGCGTTCAGCGCCATCAGGACGGTGTCGAATGGGAACCGGCGGATACCCTCCATCAGCACTTCAGGATCAGCATGTCCGGTTAGGCCTAAATACCGCACGATCTTCCGCTCGCGAGCCTGCTGCAAGGCTTCTATGGCGCCGCCCTTCGCGAAAATGCGATCCAGTTCTTCCATGCGCGACAGGTTGTGTAGCTGCCAAAGATCAAGGTGGTCCGTTTGCAGGAGTTTCAGAGACTCGTCCAGGAGCTTCAAAGATCCGTCTTTTGTTCGATCATGAGTCTTCGTCGCTAGAAAAGCTTCCTTGCGGCGACGCTTCATCACCTGCCCGATATAGCCCTGGCTAACTCCGCCACCGTAAAAAGCCGCCGTGTCGATGTAGTTCACGCCGAGATCGAGGGCACGCTCCACGATCGGCACTGCAATCTTGTCGTTGTCCTTCTTCTCCACCGAAGCCTGTCCGCCCAGGCTGAAGATACCGACCTTGTATCCGGTCTTGCCCAGGTTGCGGGTGGGCATAGCTTTCGTCGTTTCTGGGTTTTCCGGCAGCGGCGGCATGGCATTGGCCGACGTCGTGAGGGTAGATCCCGCGATAATTCCAGCGGCAGCGGTGCCGCCCAGTTTCAGGAAGTCACGGCGTATAAGTGCAGGGTTTTTGGTATCTTCCACGAACTCCTCCTGTGCGGCGAATCCTACTCCTGCCCCGCCGTATTGCACAGTGACCCGCAACACAGCCCGACGCTTCAGCAGCTCAATTCACCTCGACCATCCTTGACACCAATATTCCTCGCTGCCGCTCCGATATAATCGAGTTTTCCCATGAGCTACCAGGTCCTCGCCCGTAAATACCGACCCCAGAAGTTCTCCGACGTCATCGGACAGGACCACGTAACCCGCACGCTCAAGAACGCCATCGAACAGCAGCGCATCGCCCACGGCTATATCTTCAGCGGGCACCGCGGCATCGGCAAAACCACCATCGCCCGCATCCTGGCAATGGCCCTGAATTGCCGCTCTACCGATCATCCCGTCCCGGAGCCCTGCGGTGTTTGCGATTCCTGCGTCGAAATTCGCCAGGGCAATTCCGTGGACGTAATCGAAATCGACGCCGCCACCAACCGCGGCATCGACGAGGTCCGCGAGCTCCGTGAAGCCGCCCGATATCGTCCGGCGCGCGATCGCTTCAAGATCTGGATCCTCGACGAAGCCCACCAGATCACGGACGCCGCCTTCAACGCCCTGCTCAAGACGCTTGAGGAACCGCCCGGTCACGTCATTTTCATGATGGCCACCACCGAGCCCGAAGACATTCCGCAGACGATCCGCTCGCGGTGCCAGCATTTCTCGTTTCACGCCGTGCGCTTCGACGAAATCGTCAAGCAGCTCCGCTCAATCGCTGAAGCCGAAAAGATCGAGGCCGACGACAACGCTCTCGCGCTGCTTGCCGAAGCCGGTGACGGCTCCATGCGCGACGCCCTTTCCATCATGGACCAGGCTATCGCCACCACCACGGCTCGGCTTACCGCCGACGACGTCCGCGGGCTCGTGGGAGCCGTTTCCTCCGACATCCTCGAAGAGATGATGGAAGCGGTCGAGCGCAACTCGAGCGAGGAAGTACTGACGCTCGTGGATCGCCTCATGGTCGAAGGCCACAACCCGACGCACTTCGCGCGCCAGATGGTCCGATTCCTGCGCAACTCGATCGTCGCCAAGGTCGCGGGCAAGGGCACTTCCCTTTTGCAGATCTCGCAGGACGAATCCGACCGTGTCTCGCGCGTCGCTGAAAAGTTCAGCGAAGAAGACCTCACGCGCTTCCTGCAAATCATGCTCCGCACGCACAGCGAACTCGGCTATAAGCACGAACAGCGTTTCCACCTCGAACTCGGTCTCCTGAAGTTGGTTCACGCGCAACGGCTGCTGTCGCTGGAGCAGATTCTAAGCAACGAGCCGCTCCCTAAGTCGGCTCCGACTTCTTCGCCCAGCCGACCCGCACCTGCACCGGCCCGTAGTGCGGAACCTGCTGCTGCACCGCCTCGACGACCTTCGCCTTTTGAGAGCGACGTCGCCCGCCGAAAGGGTGAGCCACCCCGCGGCAGTATGAGCACCGCGCCTTCCATCGAAGGCACCAGCGCGATCGCCGTTGCCCCTGCTCCCGATCCGGTTCCCCAGCCGCAGGCGCAGCTCGGCGAGGTATCGCTACCGAAGATCCAAACCGCCACTCTCACCGCTATGGAGAAGGCCGGCCAGAAGATCATCGCCCACTGGCTCGAACTGGGAGAGTGGAAGATCGAAGGCTCCGAAGTCATCATTGCTGTCGCCGCCAAGCAGCCGATGATTGACGCTGCCCTCAAGGGAGAAGCCCAACGTGTGCTGAATCAGTCCGCGACTGAAGCGGTTGGGCAAAACGTTCGCATCAAGGTGGTTGCCGGAGCCAATGGCAACGGTAATGGCGCTGCCATCGCAAAACCGATCATGTCCGATGGGTCCGACGCCCGTTCGCGCGCGATGAAAGATCCGATCGTGCAGAAGATGAAAGAGAAGTTCGGCGCAGAGATTCGTACTGTCGTAGATCAGCGCAACAAGCGCTAAGCCCATCACGGGCAGGCAAAGAGGAAAGAAATGGGCGGTTTTAACCCCAAGCAACTACAGGAAATGATGTCGCAGGCGCGACAGAAATACGAAGAATTGCAGCATAAGTTGGCTTCCACGGTGGTCGAAGCCTCTGCCGGTGGCGGCTCCGTGAGCGTCAAGATGAACGGCCAGAAACAGGTCCTAAGCGTCGTCATCGACCCGGAGATCGTAAAGTCCGGCGACGTCGAAATGCTTCAGGACCTTGTCACCGCTGCTGTCAACGCCGCAGTCCGCAAGGTCGACGAGCAACTGCAGTCATCCATGGGATCGATGCTCGGCGGACTCAACATCCCGGGCCTGTAGCGCCGGCGATTCGCCGGCATGTAATGCGGGAATCTTGCCCGCATCCGAAGGAAACAGAATGTCCCGTTTTGCCGAGCCGATGGCTCGACTGATCGAAGAACTGAAAAAGCTCCCGGGCGTCGGATCGAAATCCGCACAACGCCTGGCGTTTCACATTCTCCGTTCTTCCGATGACGACGCCACCGCGCTCGCCGATTCCATCCGGGACGTCAAGGCCAAACTCCACCTCTGCTCCATCTGCAACAACATCACCGACGTCGACCCATGTACCTACTGCTCGAATGCCACTCGCAACCAGCGACTTGTGTGCGTAGTCGAGGAACCCACCAACATCACGGCGATCGAAAAGGGCAAGAACTACAACGGCGTGTATCACGTGCTGCACGGCACCATCTCTCCGCTGCATGGTGTCGGCCCGGAACACCTCCGTATTTCCAATCTTGTGAAGCGCATTGACTCCGGCGACGTGGACGAAGTCATCCTGGCCACCAACCCAACCGTCGAGGGCGAGGCCACCGCCCACTATCTATCGAACGTGATTAAGCGTCCGAACGTAAAAGTGACCCGCATCGCCACCGGCATCCCCGCGGGGGCCGACATCGAGTACGCCGACGAAGTCACTATCCTCAAGGCTATGGAAGGCCGCCGGGAGCTATAGTCGAAAGTTCGCATCTCGCCTGCCATTAAGGTGTACTCTTCTTTTTCACATTCCAACCGCTCTAACGAGGAAGCGATCATGTTTCGATTCGCATTGTTAGTGCTGTCGATATTCTGCATGGCGTCAATTTCAGTTGCACAAGAAAAGAAAGAAGCCGCACCTCTTCCCGTCCAGGGACGCTCCGTCATTCAAACCAAATTTGGCATCGTCGCCACCAGCCAACCGCTGGCTTCAATGGCTGGAGTGCAGATCCTCGAGCGCGGCGGAAACGCAATTGATGCCGCCATTGCCGCCAACGCCACGCTTGGACTGATGGAACCTACCAGCAACGGTGTGGGTGGCGACCTGTTCGCCCTCGTTTACGACGTCAAAACGAAAAAGTTATACGGACTGAACTCCAGCGGATGGTCGCCGAAGGCACTCACTCCCGCGCTCCTCGCATCGAAGGGAATCACCACCATGCCCGAGCGCGGCGTCTGGACCGTCACCGTTCCCGGCACCGTCGCGGGATGGAACGCCCTGCGTGAAAAGTTCGGCACACTCCCGTTCTCTACCATCCTCGCGCCGGCGATCTACTATGCCGAGAACGGCTTCCCCGTAAACCAGGTAACCGCCGGACTCTGGTCTCGTTCGGTGAAGTTCCTTTCGTCGCATCCGAACTCCGCCGCCACATATCTCATCGACGGTAAAGCTCCCGCCGCCGGCCAAGTATTCCGCAATCCTGATCTCGCCAATACGCTTCGCCGCATCGCCTCTCAAGGCCGTGACGGCTACTACAAGGGCCAAACCGCACAGGCAATCGTCGATATCGAAAAAGAATTCGGCGGCGTGATGACGCTCGAAGATCTTGCGGAGTTTCAACCCGAATGGGTCACACCCATTTCCACCACTTATCGAGGCTGGACGGTCTACGAGATTCCTCCCAACACGCAAGGCATCGCCGCCCTCATCATGCTCAACCTGATGGAGCAGTTTCCCCTCGGCGAATATGGATTCCACAGCGTGCGCGCGCTGCACACCATGATTGAAGCCAAGAAGCTCGCGTACGCCGATATGCTCCGCTACGTCGGCGACCCGAAGTTCTCCGCCATTCCCGTCGCGCAGATGCTCGACAAAACACACGCCGCCGAACGCGCCAAACTCATCGGCGAGACGCCGAACTGTAAGCCCGAGCCATCACAATTTGCCGGCCTCACCGGCAGCAAGGGCAACGACACCATTTACATGACGGCCATCGACAAGGACGGCAACATCGTTTCGCTGATCCAAAGCAATTATTCGGGCTTCGGCTCCGGGCTCGTGCCAAAGGGCATGGGATTCATGCTTCAGAATCGCGGTGCTTTGTTCACGCTCAACCCCAATCAGCCGAACACTCTTGAAGGACACAAACGTCCGCTGCACACCATCATTCCGTCGTTCATGGAAAAGGGAAATACGCGTATCGGCTTCGGCATCATGGGCGGATGGAATCAGGCGCAGGCCCACGCCCAGTTCGTAGCAAATATCGTCGACTACGGAATGAATATCCAGCAGGCGCTTGAGGCCGGACGTTTCACTAAATCGTCCTTCGATGGCTGCGATGTCCAAATCGAAGAGCTCGTCCCGCAAGCCACCCGCGATGCGCTCACCAAACTCGGCCACCAGGTCGAAACCGTTCCTCGACGCACACCTATCTTCGGTTACGGACAGGCCGTGATGGATAACGGCACGGGTGTCCACTTCGGTGCCAGCGATCCTCGCCACGACGGTGCAGCCATCCCGCAACCGGGACCAGTTTTTATGGGTAAATGATTCCGAATCAGCAACGCGGAGCTTTCAACAGGCTCCGCGTTGCACCCGATCAAAGTGGCCCTCGACCTGCTGTGTTTCCCGTAACTGCACTCATGGATGTGACCTAGAACCCCTCATTTCGTTGACAGAGTCTCTGGACGGGCAACATACTTTTTTCATAGACCCCGCAACTTAGGAAAGCTGGTCCGGCGACTGATGCCCTCGAAGTGTGGTTCCACTCATGCTCGCTTCTTTCTAGCATTTTTGCTGCTTCTTTTTGTAAGCCTCGTTTCGTTCGCAGCCGAACCGGACAAGGAGCGGGCCGAAAAGGCAGAGCGCGATAATCCGCGCGAGCGCGAGTCATGGTTCCTTCGCGGACGCACCTTTAAGGGCCGCCCAGCGCCCCAACTTTTGAAGCAGGCGCACCAGCAGCGGGACACTCTGCGGTACCAAGCCATCCGTCGCGCACAGGTCCGCACAGCCGCCGTTGCGTCGCCCCTTCCCTCGCCCATATGGAGCCCTCTCGGCCCAGCACCGCTGAAATCAGTTCCGAACGTTGGCGATCAGCAGGACTACGGGTTCACTACAGGTCGTGCGACTGCCGTTGTGGTCGACCAGAACGATCCCACTGGAAATACCGTTTATCTGACCGGCGCGTATGGTGGAGTTTGGAAATCCACTTCCGCCGCGAATACCGATCTCGCAAGAGTTTTTTGGACACCGATCATCGACGATCAGGAGACGATTGCTGTCGGATCGATGGCCATTCAACCCGGCAACAGCAACCTGCTCCTCGTCGGCACCGGAGAGGCAAACAGTTCCTCGGATTCCTACTATGGACTTGGCATTCTTCGCTCCACTGACGGAGGAGTTTCCTGGAGCCTGATCTCGACAGCTAACAACGGTGCCCGCCTCTTCCACGGCCTCGCCTTCGCTAAAATTGCATTCAGTACCGACAATCCGAACATCGTTGTCGCTGCTACCGCTGCCGCTAGCGTGGGTACTGCGAACGGCCTCGACCAAAGTCCTTCGGCTGCGGAGTGCGCTGATCTTTCACTCACGCGGGTCTGCCGCGGAATCTACTATTCCTACGACTCCGGCCAGAGTTGGACCCAGGCCACCATGGTTGACCCCGGTGGTGCTCCCGATGCTGGTTCCGTTTCCTCGGTTCATTACAACCCGCAACAGCACAAGTTCTACGCAGCGTCTCGCTTCCACGGCTTTTACGTTTCGTCCGACGGCGTCACGTGGTACCGGATGAGTTCGGACCCCAGCGGGTTCAATCAACCCTCAAGTGGCCTGAATCTTACGGCGTGTCCTACCGTCCTTCCGACGAATACCAGCTCGCGTGTCTGCCCTCTTTATCGCGGCGAAATCACCCAGGTGCCCGGACGCGACGAGATGTACGTCTGGTATGTGAATGCCGACAACCCTCCAGTGAACGGAGGCATTTACCAGACTAAGGATGGCGGGAAAACGTGGGTCTCTCTGAACGTCAGCGGCATCACAAATTGCGGCGACACACAAGGCTGCGGAACTGAGCAGGGCGATTTCAACCTCGCCCTCATGGCAGTTCCGAATGGCGCCACTGCCACCGATCTCTACGCTGGTGCCATCAACATCTTCCGCTGCCAGATCAACTCGAATAACTCCACGTGCAGTTCAAACGCATTCGTCAATCTCACGCACGTGTACGGATGCGACCCGTTCGGCTCATTATCCAAGGTGCACCCTGACCAACACGGCTTCGACATGGTCCAGGCGAATGCCAACATTCTCTATTTTGCGAATGACGGCGGCATCACTCGCACGCTCTCCTCTTATTCGACGCAGGCCAAGTACTGCGACTCCAAGAATCCGAACGCACCCACCATTCTCTTCGACAACCTGAATGGAACCATGGGCTCCATGACCCAGTTCGTATGGTTCTCGCAGCATCCCACCGATCAGTACACGATGCTCGGCGGCACGCAGGACAACGGCTCGCCCATGATTGACTCCGACAATTCCGGCCCTAACGGGTTGGCGTGGCGTTCGGTCCTGCTCGGCGACGGCGGCTACAACGATATAAATCCTCAGTCGCCAAACGACCGTTTCGCTTCCTTTCCAATCAGTCCAAGCCGCGTCCTGGTGGCCCGATGCACAACTGGCGAGAACTGTAGCGACAGCATCTTCAGCAGCAACCAGGTAGTTACTTCAGCCAAGCTCGGAAACGACACGGCTTCCTTTTATATGCCTTACATGCTCGACCCGCAGGACTCGAGCAAACTCGTCGTCGGCACGTGCCGCGTGTGGCGCGTCGGCACCAATGGGTCAAGCGCCGTCGCGCTCAGCCAGAACTTTTCCAACGGAACCACCAACTCATGCGCGAGCGGCTCGGCCTACATCTCCGCTCTTGCGGCCGGCGGTCCTGTGAATTCGAGCGGCTCGCAAGTCCTCTACGCCGGAACAGACAACGGAAAGGTCTTCTTCACCCCCGACGCCACCGATTTTCGAGTAACGTGGACGGAGATCTCCAACAACGGAGCCTTCTCGAATTCCGCCGTTTGCGGATCAACTTCAAGCCCCGCCCGTTGTCCGATCTCAGGTATCGCCATCGATCCCCGCGATGCAACCGGTCGCACCGCTTACGTCACCATCATGGGATTCAACACACCGCACGTCTGGCAGACGACCGACGGCGGAAATTCCTGGTCCAACATCACCGGCAATCTCCCTGACGCCCCGGCTAATGGTGCTGTCGTCTACTCGGGTGATGGAAGTATTTATGTCGCGACCGATGTCGGCGTTTACTCAACCGCAAGTCCGTCAGGCGGAAACACGATTTGGACAGAAGTCGGTCCGGCCACCGGCGCTGGCACACTACCGAACGTTGCCGTTACCCGCATCGCGATCTTCGCTCCGACCGGAAGTCCCGCACGTCTTCGCGCCTCGACATACGGACGCGGCGTCTGGGAAATTCCGATCGCCGGTAGTTCTGCACCTGACTTCGCGGTCACAATTCCCGATTCCGCACTGGTAACCTTCCCCGGGCAAGTCGTTACCTTCAACGGCTCCATCACTACAGCGAATGGCTATAGCAGCGCCATCAATCTCTCCTGCGACGCCACCACCAACGGAACCCCAGGTCCATTGCCGCAAACCTGCTCGCCCAGCATGCCGGTGAATGGGATCTTCACCGTTACCGCGGCCAATCCCACCGTGCAGGACTTCGGCTTCCGCATCGTGGCCGCCGGCACCGACCCGAGTATGCTCACCCGTCAGGTGCCGGTCAGCCTTCGTGTGATCGACTTCACGCTCGGCACCCCGCAACCGTCCTCCATCACGAATCTCATTCGCGGCAACAGCACCACCCTTCAAGTCACAGTCGCATCGGTCGGATCATTCAATCAGCAGATCACCTTCGGATGCAGCGGCCTTCCCGCTGGATGGAGGTGCTCCGCGTTTCCGGTGACGCTCACCCCTGGCGGAAGCACGCAGGTCGCCCTCACCATTTACACTACTGCTGCCACCGCGGAAAACACGTATAACTTCAGCCTCACCGCGACTTCGCCCGGCTTGATTACACCAAAGCAACAGCCAGTGTCGGTGCAGGTCGTTGCCGGACAGGATTTCAGTATTGGTGCTCCGACATTCTCTTCGCCCACTCGCAAGATCGGCGAACAGCTCAGCACAACCTTCACCGTCACGCCGCAGGATGGCTACAACGGAACCGTCATTTTCTCTTGCGCCGGTACCAGTGCCGGGATCGCACCATCCGCGTGCGCATTCAATCCACCTTCCACCGTCGTAGACACAACTCCCGTTCCAGTAGCGTTGACCGTGCTCACAAACGCGGGCACCGCTTCGTCCGGTCAAATCACCATTCAGGCCAATGACGGAACCCGTACGAAGAACGCGAGCGTTCCCTTCTCATTGACCGACTACTCGTTCTCGAATCTCACTCTCCCGAACAACACCAACCCCGGTGGCACCGTTAAGTTCAGCTTCCACTTGACGCCCCTCAACGGTTACAGCAGCCCGGTGACGCTCAGCTGCGATACCAGCCAATTCACTGTGCCGGTATCGTGCCAATTCAATCCGGCTTCCGGCATCGTCCTCACGCCCGGCACGACAACCACCGTCAATGCCTCCATCGCCATTCCCAGCAGCCTCCCGGAGGCTACATATTCGGTTCTCGTCCGGACGAGCGACCAGTCCTTCCCGGCTCTCTTCCATGACCTGACTACGGCTCAGTTCCAGATATCCGCGACACCGAATTTCGCCATGGACTTCGGCACTAAAACCAGCGCCACCGTCGCCGCAGGACAATCAACGACGTCAGCCCTCAGCGTGACGGCGCAGGGGAGTTTCAATTCGCCGGTCGCGTTTACGGTCGCGGGCTGTCCGTCCCAGGCCACCTGCACGCTTTCGCCCAACCCGATCACGCCCACCGGAGCCACTCCTGCCACGGCGACACTCACCATCACCACCACGGCGGCCTCCTCTGCCAGCGTTCGTTCAACGGGGCGTAACCTGTTTGCGCTCTGGCTCGGTCTGCCATTTGGCGCCATCGGATTCGTTCTTCTCGACCGCAAACGCCGCAGCCTGGCCCTGCTTGTAATCACCTTTGCGACCATGTGCGCGCTCTCGGCTTGTGGCGGAGGCGGTGGCGGCACTACCAATCCGCCCACTTTCCGTCCGGGGACTCCAGCCGGAACCTACACGATTACGGTCACCGGAACGGGCAGCACCATCGTCAAGCAGGCTAATTTCACCCTTACGGTGCAATAGTTCTCAGGCAAACACGTAACCCCAGAGGGTGAACCTTAACCTTTTTCCTTTTTTCCCGGTTTGGGCCTATTGACGGATTTTGATAGTAGAATCGCTTGAGTTCTGCATCTACCTTATTGGGCTGCTGCTCTGATGTACCTAAACCAAACCTGGGGCCGATGAGGAAATACTTCCAACAACCTAGCGTCGGACTGGCGCTTGTACTTATTGCAACCGCGTCGGCCATCCTCGCCGGATGGCATTTCCGTATCCCGTGGTTGAAAGGGTCCATGCTGGGCACCTATGTGGCCCCAACCACCGCGCTCTGCTTCATCCTGTTATCGGCAGTCATCCTGTTTTTTGCCACTGAAAACAGATTCGCCGTTTGGCTCGGCTACCTGATTTCCGCCTCCGTCCTGGTCTTTAGTTTTGCCACTCTTATCGAATGGATTACCCAGCTCGACTTCGGCATCGACAGAATCTTCTTCGCCCATCGCCTCTCGGACTGGGACTTACCGTACCCCGGACGCTTCTCGGTAAATTCGGGGGTTGCGTTCATCCTCGCGTCGTCATCGCTTCTTACCATTCGACGCACGTTCGCATCCGTAGTGGGCGAAACACTTGCCGGACTGATCCTCCTGGTCTCTTACCTTAGCCTGATCGGCTACGTATATTCGATTCCGGCACTCTACTCCATCGGCAACGTTATGGCGTTGACGACGGCCCTGCTTTTCGCAATCCTCTCCGTAGCTATCCTGTACTGCGGAAATCGCCATCTAGTACGGATTATCTCCAGCCCATACGCCGGCGGAATCGTCTCGCGCCGTTTCATCAGCGCGGTCCTGCTTACCATGCCGCTGCTGGGATGGATTGCCATCCAGATTCGCGTCCACAATCTCCTTTCGCGCGAGATGAACATCGCGCTGCTCGTATTGGCTTCTGTCCTGATCTTCACCATCCTTACCCTTCGCACCGCCACCGCACTCAATGAGATCGACCGTCAGCGGCTCCAGACTCAAGACGCCCTCCGGTACTCCGAGCAACTTCAGGCCGACGCCCTCCAGCAGATCAAGGTCAACCTCAAGCGACTGGAACTGATCGAAAGTTCCGTCGGACTTGGGACATGGGAATTCGATCCCCTTACCGGCATGTCGCACTGGCCGCCGGGCATTTCGGCTGTATGGGGACTGCCGCGCCGCGAGCACCGAGTCACCCTTGATGAATTCAAGAGCCGAATTTACCCGGATGATCGCGAAAACGTCGTGCGTACGGTTGAGAACGCGCTCAAAGAACGCGACAACTATGACCTGGAATTCCGTGTCATCTGGCCCGATCTAAGCATTCACTGGCTATCCGCGCGGGGTACAGTCATCCGGGCCGCCGACGGTACGGCAACCAAGGTCTTGGGCATCGCTCTCGACGTCACCGAACGCCACCAGACCGAGAAGGCCCTGCGCGAGTCAGAAAAACTCGCCGCCACCGGACGCCTCGCCGCTACCATCGCCCACGAGATCAACAATCCACTGGAGGCTGTGGTCAACCTCGTGTTCCTGGCGAAGAACGATCCCTCACTTGCCACCGAGGCGCGCAATCTCCTCGATGCCGCCGATGTGGAACTCGCTCGTGTCAGCCACATGGTTCGCCAGACGCTCGGCTTTTATCGCGACTCCTCCAAGCCCGTATGGGTCGATGTCTCCGAGACCGTCGTGCAGATCGTCAATCTGTACCGGAACAAGCTTCAGCGGAAAAATGTCCAGCTCGATATGGAAACCAGCCCGGCGCGCATGCACGGATTCGAAGGCGAACTCCGCCAGGTCATCTCCAACCTGATCAGTAATGCCATCGACGCCGTTCCCCTCGACGGCCATGTCACCATACGCGTGCGCCAGCTGCGTAACCACGTGTCCATCACCGTCGGCGACAATGGACACGGTATCTCACCCGAAAACCGCGAACGCCTCTTTCAGCCTTTCTTTACGACCAAGCGCGACATCGGAACCGGCCTCGGCCTCTGGGTTTCCAAGGGCATCATTGAGAAGCACCGCGGACACATTCGCTTCCGCTCAAGTACTCGTCCCGGCGCTTCGGGAACAATCTTCAGCATCCGTCTGCCGCTCGACAATTCTTCGGCCATTGCGCAGACCGCCGCCCTCGCCGGATAGAACCGTACACACACAAAAAAGCCCGGCCTGCTCAGCCGGGCTGTTGCACAAGGGGATACGACTAAACTTCAACTTCCAGTGCATGCGAGGTTGCATGCTGAGGCATGGCTTCCGGATGTTCGGTTCCGTATTTGTAGCCTGCTTCGAAAGCCTTCGCATTCAGTTCCTTGAAGGCTGGCGGCACCGAATCCAGCACCGCTTCGCGTAGAGACTCCGGCTTCAACGTCCCGCTCACAGCCGCGAAGAAACCGACCATCACCACGTTCAGCACCATGCGCTTGCCGAGTTCTTCGGCGATGCGAGTGGCCGGACAGCTATAGATCCGCGTGCCTTCCGGCACATTGCCGATCCGCACCAGGTCCTGCTCAATGATCAGCATTCCCTTCGGCTTCACTTCAGGCGAAAACTTCGAGTACGCCTCCTGCGACATCACCACAAGAATGTCGGGGCTTGTCACATAGGGATAGAGCACCGGTTGATCGGACGTGATCACCTGCGCGCTACAAGCTCCGCCGCGAGCTTCCGGACCAAAGTTCTGCGTCATCGTCGAGAAGCCACCTTCGAAGATCGACGCCGCTTTCCCGATCACCGCCGCCGCCAGAATTACACCTTGTCCGCCAAAACCTGCGACCCGGATTTCCGTTAATTGCATGACGATTCCCCAATTCCGCAGCCGCCGTCGCTGCATCCGCCGTCCAGCGAAAGATTCGCTGCCACTTCGTCCACGTAACGGTCGCCCAGCGAGTGCTGCATCTGTTCGCGCATCATGTCGTTGAAGTGCGGGCGCTGGCGATCAACGAACTTGCCCACGATGATCTCCCCGCTCTTCGTCAGCCCAACTTCGTTCGTCGGTGCGCCGTGCTTGACCTTGCTCTTCTCTTTGTAGAACTTCATCGTATCCAGTCCGTCGCCCATGCGGTTTCGGCGCTGGTAGAGCGTCGGACATGGCGAAAGAATTTCGATGAAGCTGAAGCCCGGCTTTGCGAAAGCTTCCTGTACCGATCGAGTGATCTGCCGAACGTGGTAAGTGGTCCAGCGTGCGACGTAAACCGCGCCCGCCGCTTCCATCAGATGAGGCAGGTTAAACGTCGGATCGAAGGTTCCGTACGGATTCGTGGAAGTGATCACATCCGACGGGGTCGTCGGAGCCGTCTGGCCGCCCGTCATTGCATAGATCAGGTTATTAACGCAGATCACCTTGATGTCCACATTGCGGCGTGCCGCGTGGATCAGGTGATTGCCGCCAATCGCGCTCAGGTCGCCGTCACCCGAGTACACAACCACGTTCAGCTTCGGGTTTGCCAGCTTCATGCCCGTCGCAAACGGAATCGCGCGGCCATGCGTAGTGTGGAATGAATCGAGTTTCACGTAGCCCGCTACGCGCCCGGAACAACCGATACCGCTTACGATCGCCACGTTATCCAGGTCAACCTTGGAATCCAGCAGCGCGCGCGTAAAGCAATTTACCGTCGTTCCAATTCCGCACCCGGGACACCAGATGTGCGGCATGCGATCGCTGCGCAGAAATTGCTCTACCGGATTTGCAATCATCATTGTCATCGCGCTCCCTCCACGATCGCCTCAAGAATTCTCTCCGGACGATGCACGCTTCCGCCCGCATGTCCAACCAGGATCGTTTTCGCTTTTCCATCCGCGGCACGTTCTACTTCGTACTTGATCTGGCCCAGGTTCAACTCGGGTACCACGAACGCCTTCACCTTCGGCGCCAGTTCCTTGATCTTCTTTTCCGGGAACGGCCAAACCGTGATCAGCCGCAGCTTCCCGACTTTCAGGCCCTGCGCCCTCGCCAGGTCGACTGCTCTCTGTGCCACGCGCGAGGTGATCCCGTACGACACCACCACGACGTCGGCATTTTCCAGGCCGTCCTCTTCCCACATCGCGATGTCGTCGACGTTGTTCGAAATCTTCGAAATCAGCCGCTTTACCAGCCGGTCCTGTGTCTCTGGCGTCATCGCCGGATAACCACGTTCATCGTGCGTCAGTCCGGTTACGTGGAAACGGTATCCTTCGCCTGCATGCGCCATTTCCGGCACGCCAAGCTCATCCGGCTCGTAAGGCCTGTAATCGCGTGGAGTCTTCGTCGTGTGTTTCCGTGGCTCCACTTCGATCTTGTCGGCCTCGGGAATCACCACCTTCTCGGTCATGTGTCCCACCACTTCGTCCATCATGAACATTACCGGGACACGGTACTTCTCCGAGAGATTGAACGCTCTCACCGTCAGGTCAAAGCACTCCTGCGGCGAGTTCGGCGACAACGCGATGATGCCGTAGTCGCCATGCGAACCCCAGCGTGCCTGCATCATGTCGGCCTGTGCTGGAAGTGTCGGTAAGCCCGTCGAAGGTCCGCCGCGTTGCACGTTCACAAACACGCACGGCGTTTCCGTCATGGCGGCGTAGCCGATATGCTCCATCATCAGCGAAAAGCCCGGCCCCGAGGTCACTGTAAACGCCTTCGCTCCGCCCCAGACCGCGCCTTGCAGGCAGATCGAAGCCGCCAGTTCGTCTTCCATCTGGATGAACGTCCCACCGATGGTTGGAATACGGGCAGCGAACCGCTCAACGACTTCCGTTGACGGCGTAATTGGATATCCAGCGGAAAACCGCGCCCCTGCTGCCAGTGCTCCTTCACAGCATGCGTGGTCTCCGTCAATGAAATGGACGCCCGTCAGGACGCCCTTTGGATCAGCTTTCATTCCTTGTGTCTCCGGCTTTGCCCGCTGCTACCTTGTGTCCATGGATAGCGAAGTCGGGGCAGTACATGCCGCATAGATCGCAGCCACTACACTTCTCGGGATCTACGACATGCGGCGGATGGTAACCCTTGGAGTTGAATGCGGAGGAAAGTGCTAATACATGCGTCGGACAAAATTCGACGCAAAAACCACAGGCTTTACAACGTTCGACTTCGATCTTTACGGTTCCCTTTGGCATTGCTTCCTCAAACGCCTGCGTCACGGCTAAGGCCTTGGGCAAACGTGTCTGGCTAGTTCAATTCGCGTCCCCCGGATCACAAAGTCATCCGGCGTAAAACGCTTCCGTTTAGGAGATTGCTGGGAACGCTCCCCTTGTTCTTGATTGTGCTTGGAGCATGTCATTCGGGGGTATGACGAACATCACAACGTCATGTGAGATATGGGCAACACCGCCTCAAATGCGGTATTCAGCCCCGATTTCAAATGTTCGCGTCGGAGGAGTTTAGAATCTACGCATGCTCAAACGTGGCTTGCTCCTGTTTCTGCTGTTTGGCATAGCGGTGGTGGCCTGTGCGCAGGCGCCGCCAACCCTGGTATCACTCATCTCCGATCAGTCCGCGGCAAAACCCGGATCTACCGTTTGGGTCGGCATCCGTTTTCAACTTCCTTCCGGCTGGCACACCTATTGGGCTAACCCGGGCGATTCCGGCGAGCCCCCCAAAGTGCAATGGGTGCTTCCTTCAGGATGGACTGCTGGTCCCATTGAGTGGCCCGCGCCCTCGCGTATGGAGAGTCCCGCTGGCGTCGACTACGGTTATCACGACGCCGTCACCTTGTTGACTCGCATAAAAGTCCCAACTTCTGCCAAGCCTGGCAACATGCAATTAACCGCAAATCTAAGTTGGTTGGTCTGCAAGGACATCTGCGTACCACAAAAAACCACCGCTACCCTCCCGTTGCGGATCGGGCCGGCAGCGGTTCCTAACAATGACGCCAAGCAGATAATTGCCGACGCAAAGGCAAAGCTTCCTAAAGCCGTTCCCGCGGACTGGAAGATGAACGTGATGCGCAACCCTGCGCAACTTTTGTTGAACTTCATGCCGGGCGCGAAGGTGAGCGAGGCTTTCTTCTTTCCCCTGGAACAGCAGATCATCGAAAACGCTGCTCCGCAAAAACTCTCCGCTACTTCTGTTCGGTCGCAGCTTGCTTTAAAACGCGACTCTGGCTCGACCGCCGCCCCAGCGCTCAAGGGAGTACTTGTGCTCGACGGATCCAATGCCTACGCCGTCAATATCCCCATCAAGAAGTAGGAGGACAAAGATGAAGCGGTCCCTCGCGACTATCATCACCGCACTTGCACTCACCGCTCTTTCATTTGCGGCCGTCAAGCCGGGAGATGCCGCACCCGATTTCACCGCAGTCGACAGCAACGGAAGAACCCACAAGCTCTCCGACTTCAAAGGCAAGTACGTTGTCCTCGAGTGGACCAACCAGGGCTGTCCTTACACCGTGAAACACTACGCCAGCGGCAATATGCAGAAGTTGCAGAAGGAATGGACTGGCAAGGGAGTAGTCTGGCTCACAGTTCTGTCGTCTGCGCCGGGCCAGCAGGGCCACGTGAGCGCGCAGGAGGAAAACGCCTACCTCAAGAAACAGAATGCTTCCCCAACTGCGGCCTTGATCGATGAGAAAGGTACAGTTGGGAAGCTGTACGGTGCCAAGACGACGCCGCACATGTACATCATTGATCCGCAAGGAAAGCTCATCTACGCGGGCGCTATCGATAATAAGCCCACCACGGATCAGTCTGACGTCTCTTCAGCGAAGAACTACGTCTCGGCGGCATTGACAGAAGCAATGTCTGGCAAACCAGTCACCACGGCCAGTACCTCGCCTTATGGCTGCTCGGTAAAGTACGCGAACTAAGCGGACCTCGGATAGCGAACTAGGCGAAAACCTGTAACCGGAGGTAACCAAACTACCGCTAAGTCTTTTGTTTTCAATGTGTAAATTTTGCCGATCGCACCTTTTCCCTAGCAACTATCACCATAGTTGTTGTATCTTATGGGTGCGTTTGTAAGAAGCGGTCGTGAGCACGTTTCTCTCCTCAGAGTTTCTGCCTCGAGTACCCTCCGATTCTAACCAGCGTAAATTCAAGAGATTTGAAGGTGTTTAGCAACATGGAACAAGGAACAGTAAAGTGGTTCAACGACGCCAAAGGCTTTGGCTTCATCACTCGTCAGAGCGGTGAGGACGTTTTCGTGCATTTCTCGGCTATCCAGTCGAAAGGCTTCCGTAGCTTGCAGGAAGGCCAGTCGGTGCAATTCAACGTCGTCCGCGGACCCAAGGGTCTCCAGGCAGAAAACGTTCAGGTTCTCTAATCGAGATCCGAAAGTTTCTGTAAAAAAGGGCAGCCTTCATTGGCTGCCCTTTTTGCTGCTTGTTAGAAAATCGCGACGAACGATGCTTTAAGCCGCCTGCGGCATCGTCGCCGAAGGATATGGCGTTCCGCATACGGCACAGGTTAACAATAGGCCGGTTTCCTGGAGCTGCTTCTTCTTTTCCGGCAGGTATTCCGGATGATTAAACGAGAAACAGTTTGGACACTGTGCCGCTTTTGAGCTGAACGCGATTGGATCACGAATCGTTCGTTGCTCTGCCATGTCTATTACGATGCAGCAAAGCAACGAGGTGCTGCCAACTAGCGCACCACCACGTTGACCAATCTTCCCGGCACCACGACTGCCTTCACCAACTGCTTCCCTTCCATTGCCGCCGCAACCTTAGGATCTGCCAGGGCCGCCGAGCGCACCTGATCCTCCGGCGCATCCGCCGGGACAACCACACGCCCGCGCACCTTGCCATTCACCTGTACCGCGATCTCGATCTCATCTTCCTTCGCGAGTGCCGGATCGAACTTCGGCCACGGATGACGCAACAGCGCCGTCCCATCGCCAACCTTCTCCCACAACTCGTGCGCAAGATACGGCGCAAACGGTGCAAGGATCAACACCAAATTCCGCTGAAGTTCCGCCAACAACGCAGGAGGCACCAGTCCCTTCGCAATCGCGTCTTCCGCCCCGTAAAGCTCGTTCATGAAGCTCATGATGGCCGACACGCACGTGTTGAAGTGCCAGCGACCCTGCAACTCGTCGGTCACGCGCTTGATCGTCTGGTGAAGCTTGCGCTGCAAATGACGCGCTTCCGGAGCCAGTTCAGCCGGAACCGTACCCGCCTTCGCCGACCCATACTTCACCACAAACCGGTACACACGATTCACGAAGCTGTACGTGCCGTTGATCCCCGCATCTTGCCAGTCGAGGTCGCGATCCGGAGGCGCCGCAAACAACACATACATACGCGTCGCGTCGGCCCCATAACGTGCCACCATGTCGTCCGGCGACACCGTATTCCCTAGGCTCTTCGACATCTTCGCGCCGCCCTTGATCACCATGCCCTGCGTGAACAGGCGTTGCGCCGGCTCGTCGTTCGAGCACATACCCAAATCGCGCATGAACTTCGTCCAGAAGCGCGAATAGATGAGGTGCAGAATCGCGTGCTCCACTCCGCCGATGTACTGATCAATCGGGAACCAGTAGTCCACCACCTGCTTGTCGAACGGCGCGCGACCGTTGTGCGCATCCGTGTAGCGATAGAAATACCAGGACGAATCCACGAACGTATCCATCGTGTCCGTCTCACGCCGAGCCTTCTCGCCGCACTTCGGACACGTGGTATTCATGAACTCCGGCACCCGCTCCAGCGGAGACCCGCCCTGCAACGTGATGTTCACGTTCTCCGGCAACAACACCGGCAACTGGTTCTCCGGCACCGGCACCACGCCGCACTTTGCGCAATAGATCATCGGGATCGGCGTGCCCCAATACCGTTGCCGCGAAATACCCCAATCCTTCAACCGATACGTAATCGCTGCCTTACCGAATCCGCCCTTCTCCGCATCGGCAGCCATCTTCTTCTGCGCTTCCAGGCAAGCCATACCGCTGTACTCGCCGGAATTCATCAGCAAGCTGTCTTCGCCGACAAACGGCAGCACCGGGCTCTCTGCTTCCCCAGCCTCCGGCGGTTCGCCTTCACGACGCGGCAGAATCACGACCCGAATCGGAATGCCGTACTTCTTCGCGAACTCGTAGTCGCGATCGTCATGCGCCGGCACCGACATAATCGCGCCCGTGCCGTAGTCCATCAGGATGTAGTTCGCAATCCAGATCGGCACCTTCTCCTGGTTGAACGGGTTCAGCGCAAAGCGACCCGTGAACACGCCATGCTTCTCGATGGCACCCACATCGCCGCGTTCTTTCGCCCTGCGCTGTTCCGCCAACAAGTCTTCAACCTTCGCGTGCAACTCCGGATCATTCCCAACCAACTCGCTAACCAGCGGATGCTCCGGCGCCAACTGCACCGACGTCGCGCCGAAGATCGTGTCGATACGCGTCGTGAAGACCGTAATCTTCGCCTCCGGAATGTCCTCCACTCCGAAGTCCACCAGCGCGCCCTCGCTCCGGCCAATCCAGTTCCGCTGCATCGTCCGGACTTTCTCCGGCCAGCCCTCAAGCTTGTCGAGCCCCTGCAACAACTCCTCGGCGTAGTTCGTCGTCCGCACAAACCACTGCTCCAACTCCTTCTGCTGCACCGGAGTCGTTTCGTGACGCCAGCAGAAACCGCCCGCCACCTGCTCATTCGCAAGTACGGTCGCGCACTCCGGACACCAGTTCACCTTGCTCTTCTTTCGGTACGCCAACCCCTTCTCGTACAGCTTCAGGAAGAACCACTGGTTCCACCGATAGTAGTCAGGCAAACATGTCGTGACTTCGCGGTCCCAGTCATACGCGAACCCCAGGCGCTTCATCTGCGCCTTCATGTTCGCGATGTTCGACAGCGTCCACTGACGCGGAGGCGTATTGTTCTTGATGGCTGCATTCTCCGCCGGAAGCCCAAACGAATCCCATCCCATCGGATGAAGCACGTTGTAACCCTGCATCCACATGAAGCGCGCCAGCGCATCGCCGATGGCGTAATTGCGCACGTGCCCCATGTGCAGCGCGCCCGAGGGATACGGCAACATTTCCAACACGTAGAACTTCTTCTTCGACGACGCCTTCTCCGCCGCATAGATAGTCGAATCCGACGCCCACGCCGCCGACCACTTCTCTTCCACCGTCTTGTGGTCGTAGCGATTGTCGTCATCGCGACGCGGCTCGCCTCCGTTGCCCGAAGCCGGCATAGTCGAAGCCGGCACAGTCGCCACAGGCGCAGCATCTCCGTCGCTCGGAATGTGCGGCTCCTTCAACCCAAGCTCGGTCATCACCTGGTCAACGTCTTCCTTGACCTGCTCGACAAATTCCTTAATGTTTTCCTTTACCTGCTCAACAGGGTCGTTGCTCTTCTTCTTAGACATGATGATTGCGTCCGCGCACAGTTAGAAATAACGATGTGCGGTGAATACTTGATTTTACAGGATAGGTCAGCCGCGGAGCGGCGCAACGCTTTCTGCCCAGCGCGTAGCGCTGGGACAACTCCGCCCCATTCTCCTCCCAGCCCCGGAGGGCGACGCCCGTTTTCCATCTAACGCCCTTTTTGTAGTTCTGATTCTGAGTGAAACGAAAACTTTTTGTGATTCAACCCGCACCTCCATTTGTCATGTCGACGCCGAACGAAGTGAGGCGGAGATATCCCTACCGTTACGGCGTGCTCTCAGTCACAGCGAAGTACGCCGCCAGTGGCTAAGGTCAAGCATGCCTCGCGCCTATCTGTTCTTTGTTTACATCATGGTGAGTTCAAGTGGAACGTTGTACGTCGGAGTGTCGAATAACGTGTATGCCCGGTCGAAACAACACAAACAGGGCATAGGCTCGGTGTTCACGCGCAGGTACGATGTGGACCGCCTCGTCTACTACGAAGAACACAACTACATCCTCAATGCAATCGCGAGGGAGACGGAAGTCAAGAAGTGGAGGCGAGAGAAGAAGGTCGCTCTAATCGAAAGCATAAATCCAAGTTGGCGCGACTTGAGCAAAGACTTCGAAAAGCTCGTGTTCCTGAAACGTCCTGATGTGGGGTAAGGGTATTCACAACTTTCGGGCCCAGGATGCACACCCGACCACAGCTCTACAGGTCCACCACCGCTCTCCCCTTTGTCATTCCGACTCTGAGCGAAGCCGAAGAGGAGGAATCCCTATCGTCACCACAACTTCTCAGGCCAGGATGCACACACGGCCACAGGTCTCCAAGCGCCACCACCACTCTCCCGGACTCTGAGCGAAGCCGAAGAGGAGGAATCCCTACCTCAACCACAACTTCTCAGGCCTAGGATTCACACCCGACCACAGCTCTACAGGTCCACCACCGCTCTCCCCTTTGTCATTCCGACTCTGAGCGAAGCCGAAGAGGAGGAATCCCTACCGACACCACAACTTCTCAGGGCTGGTGGCCTAGGTTTCGCGATTTTCATGTCATGGAAACAGTTTCCGTGCCCCAGGTTCGCGCGCGTTCTTTGCGCGTTAACCTGGGAGCTACTACCGGACTTCCAACCTGCAGGGCTTGCCTTTGATTTGTTTTCACGGTCGCGTTCACGACGGGCACGCTACCAAAACCTCTACTCTAACCAGTCTCGTCAGTCCTGGAGCGGCTATGCTTTTCCGTTCCCGATGATTCGCACGAACGCCCACCTTTTTGCTGAGCGGCCCGACAGTTCATTTCGCCGCTCGCCCTGCTCGCCTGAGATTAAGGGGGACCGTGAGCGTTTCCGAAACGTTCACCGGCAGGAACACGGAGACAGACGTGCCCTTTTTTGCGCCGCTAACAGCGCTGCGAAGGCTGATCGAGCCGTTATTTCTCAAGACGATGGCACGCGTTGCCCATAGTCCAAGACCTGTGCCCTTCTCTGATTTCGAAGTGAAGAATGGCTCAAAAACACGCTCGCGCAACTCGGGCGGAATTCCCCGACCGTTGTCCCCGACAGTGATACGGGCCCCGGTCCTTCCTGGGGAACGTCTCTCGGTTCCAAGTTCAACCCGAATGCAAACCTTGTCGGCGCCGGATTCCATGGCATTCGTCAACAGGCTTGCAATCAACTGTTTCATCTTCAGTGGGGAGGCGATGATCTTAAGATCAGCTCTAAATTCGCGCGTACATTGAATGTTCTTAAAGCATTCCGCCGAGTTCAAGGTGGCGGCGACTTCATCAACGATATCGCGAAGGCGCACTGGAAGCTGGACATCCTTCTCGAAGAAGAAGCCCATAGTCATGCGTGAAATGCGGATGACACGATTCAGGTTATCCGTTCCCGCGGCCAACAGTTCCTGTGAACGCGAGTCGAGAGGCTGCTCGTTCAGCAGGAACATGACATTAGTCAGAGCAGCAAGAGGATTATTGATCTCATGCGCCAGCATGGAAGCCATTTGCCACGACGCTGAGAGTCGTTCGGTTCTCAACAGGGTCTCTTCTGCCTGCATCCGATGTTCTTCGCCCTTTTGTGCCGCCCGTATGCGGGCATGGACAAGGAGAATCACCCCGAACACAACGAACACATAAACGCCAAACCCAACCGCATCGCTGACCCCGGCGAATCCCCACTCGGATCTCGGTGGTACAAAACAGAAATAGGCAACAACCGTGCCCAATGCTCCTGCCACCAACGCAGGACGGACCCCCGCATACAGGCCCGTGATTGCTACGGCAATCACGAACAGAAGGTATGGGCTCTGATCGCCCAGCCACGGATCTACCGCCAATCGCAGCAGCAGTGCGAACAATACCGAGATGATCGCGATCGAATATCCGCCGATGCGTATCTTTGCGCGCAGGCCTTGCACAGGGCTCTTCGGCAACCGGCTCGATATCGCCCGTACGCGCACGGTCTCTCCGGTCGGTCCGACCGAAGACGAGCGGGAGTCGGATGACATGTAAGCTCCGATCCCAGCGATCACTAAGGACTGGTTCTCTTAGAACAGCCGAAGTCGCGGTGACCCCTGAGGTTGCGTAGGCTAGCTTCCTGGGCAGCGCCCGTCAACGCGCTAATAAAACGAACTCAAAGTTGGCCGATATTGGCGCGTATGTCGTGACTCCGCCCAATTGACCTAACCCGTTAGGATGCACACTGTTTCGCGTCACCCTACATAAAAGGTGCTGGCGGGTCACGCTTGGTGACTTCCATGTCACCGAAATGGTTTGCGTACCCCTCGCTTTGCCAACGGCTATCGACCAACGCCGAGCGACCGTTCTCTCCCATTTGGGGAATTCCTGACGACCAACGGCCAACAACCAACGACCGTTCTTCCCCTGTCAAGAACTTTATTTATCGCTGGCGCTAATCCGCTGATTCCAAACGAACTCCCAACTTCCGCGCGCACGCTCCCACCTACCCGAACTGCTAACATGAATATAGGCCGCATTTTTGGCGGCCATCCCAAGCTGTTCTTTGAAATTTCGACTAAGCGGTGCCCCATATCTGCCTTCCTATCGGGGATGTGGGATTCCACTACTTTCGCAGATGTGGGTCTCTCTGCCCCTTCGCGCCCTCTTCGTGGAGCCTTGGATCCCGCTGAAAACCGCCGGCCGGCAGTTAACTCCTTTGTTATGTTATATGCGACCTGTAAGTTCTTTGGAATGTTATACGAGTTCTACATATATGATTCCAAAGGACTTATAAGTCCTTTGGAATCATATATGGACGGCCCTTCCCTCGCGTAAGTGCTTTGTTTTCTTATTTGGAGCGAAAACAGGGGGGGAGGGGGTAGCACCCTCATCGTCTAGCTTGCGGCGCGCCGTCGCGTGCTCACCAAAGACTTCAGCGCCTCCACATTCTTCAAATCATCCAGCGGCTCATCAATCGGCGTCTCCGCAATAAACGCCGCGTGCTTTGTCCTCGGATCATTCAGCAACCACCGGAACGGCTCCAGCCCAATCATTCCCTGCCCGATATGCTGATGCCTATCCAGCTTCGACCCTCGTGCCGCCTTCGCATCATTGCAGTGCCAGACCTTCACGCGGTCGAGGCCGACCGTGTCGTCCAGCCTCGACATCGTTTCCGCAAAGCCCTCTTTGGTCGTGATGTCGTATCCCGCGACATGCGTGTGGCATGTATCAATGCACGCGCCGACTGGGATCTCCTTCGCCAGGTGCTCGACCAGAACCGCGACCTGTTCGAACGATCCCCCCAGCGAATACTCCGCTCCCGCCGTGTTCTCGATCAGGATCGTCAACCCGGCCTTCCTCAGATCCAGTCCATCCGCCGCGGCGCTCAGGCTCTCGATCACCCGCACGAGTCCTTCTTCCCGTGTCATCCCGCGAAACGATCCCGGATGCAACACCAGGTACTCGGCACAAAGCGCCAGCGCCCGCTCGATCTCGCCACGGAACGCATGAATCGACTTCTCCAGGAACACCGGGTTCACCGCCGACGCATTGATCAGGTAATTCGCGTGGATCACCAGCGGCTTCAGGTCGTACTTCTGGCGCAAACTGGTCATCACCCGGCACTGCGAGGCATCCAGTTCGTACGGCTTCCACTGCCTCGGACTTGACGAGAACACCTGCAGCGCATTGCACCCCAGCCGATACGCCCTCTCCGCCGCATTCTCCACCCCGCCGGCCGTGGACGTATGAATCCCGATCCGCCGCGACGTCACCTTCGGCCGCTGCTTCGGCGCCGGAATCAGCTTCAGAATGTCCTTTTCGAATTTCGCCATCCTGGATCTCATTTTTGCACAAGGATTGGTCATTCTTGCCTGTTGCCAAACGCTCGCCTTGCCCTCAAACTATTGCCCTCCGAGGAACTCTGGTTTCTGTATGACGTGGACCGAATCGTTTACCTGCAATATCTGTGGCAAGGCCAAGGGTGATGTCGACCATTGGTGGATCGCCTGGGTCGAAACCGTTCAGCCCAGCGACGTCGAGGCCCCGAAGCCCAAGTTCCAGCTCCTGCCCTGGTCGGAACTCATGGCTCGTCATCCTGATGTCGTTCATCTCTGCGGAGCAGGTTGCGCCATGAAGGAAACCGAGCGCTGGATGCGCACCACTTCCGAGTCCTCGCGCGCCGCCGACAAGGCCGCTTTCGGACGCACTCAAAGAGCAATGGCCAGCGACTGAAGTTTCCCATTTGCCCCGCATTCGAACGACCGTTAGACTAATTAGTTTCCAAAGGTCATCGTAGACGCGGGTTTCTTCCCGTGCTCGAGGGGTTTTCATGCTTGTAGTAATGCAGGCTCATGCCACGGAGGAACAGGTCCGTGCCGTCTGCGCGAAGATCGAAAAAGCCGGATTTCGCGCACACGCCATTCCTGGCGCTCAGCGCACCGCCGTCGGAATCACCGGTAACCAGGGCTCCGTCGAAATCGGCCTCGACGACATGGAAGGCGTGCAGGAAGTCATTCGCGTCTCCAAACCGTATAAATTGGTCAGCCGCGACGCGAAGGATTCCAACACCGTCATTAACTTCCCGAACAGTGACGCAACCATCGGCGGTCACGAATTGGCCATCATCGCTGGCCCCTGTTCAGTGGAAAGCCGCGAACAGACGTTTGCGGTCGCGGAGCGTGTAGCTCGTGCCGGAGCGCGATTCTTCCGCGGTGGCGCATACAAGCCTCGCACGTCGCCGTATTCGTTCCAGGGAAAAGGCGAAGAAGGCCTCAAAATCCTCGCCGAAGTCCGCGACAAGTTCGGCCTCCTGATCGTCACCGAAGCCGTCGATAACGAATCGCTCGAGCTCGTTGAGAAGTATGCCGACGTCATCCAGATCGGCGCCCGCAACATGCAGAACTATTCCCTGCTCAAGCGTGCTGGACGCGCCCGCAAACCCGTCCTGCTGAAGCGCGGCATCTCCGCGACGCTGGAAGAGTTACTCATGAGCGCCGAGTACATCATGAGCGAAGGCAACTACAACGTCGTACTCTGCGAGCGTGGCGTGCGGACATTCACCGACCACACCCGAAATACGCTCGACCTCAGCATCGTGCCTGCAGTTCAGCGCTTGAGCCATTTGCCTATCATCGCCGATCCGAGCCATGGAACCGGCAAACGCAACAAGGTCATTCCGCTTTCCCGCGCCGCAGCCGCTGTCGGCGCCGATGGGTTGATCATCGAAGTCCATAACGATCCCGACCGCGCCTTATCCGACGGGCAACAATCCATCTACCCGGATCAGTTCGATCAACTCATGCATGAGATCCGCCAGATTGCTGCTGTCGTGGGTCGCACTGTATATTCAGGTGCTGTCCAGTCCACATCGGCAGATTAAGTTGAAAGTCACACGTAAGTTGTTCCTTGTTCTCCTCGCGACCGCGCTCTGCCTCGGCGCAGCATGCCGTCGTAAGGGACTCACCTACCCCGCGGGATATCACGAGTTCGGCTACGTCACCAACGGACGAAGCGACACCGTCTCCGTGCTCGACCTCACCACCTTCCAGAACATAAAGACTCTCAAGGTCGGACAGAATCCCACCGGCGTCGTCGTCAATCCCGCGAAGAACGAAGTGTATGTCGTCAATACCGAGTCGAACAACGTCAGCTTTATCGACGCCGAGAAGAACGAAGTCGTAGCTACTGTAGGCGTTCATCGCGCGCCGTACTACATCTCCGTTTCGGATGATGGCAAGCGCGCTTACGTCGCGAACTCGGGCTCTTCGAACGTTTCCGTGCTCGATCTTGAGCAACGCAAAGTCGCTGCGACCATTCCGGTGGGCGCTGCTCCCGGACTTGCGCGCGTATCGCAGGATGGAACCGTCGCCGTCGCTTCCAACCGTCAGGACAACACTGTCTCCATCATCGATGGAACCAAGCTCTCCGTCCGGGCCACGCTGCCTGTCTGCCAGGCTCCCGAAGATATCGTCATTCTTCCCGATGCAAGCAAGGCCTTCGTAGCGTGCAGTGCTTCCTCGCAGGTAGCGGCCATTGACCTAAAAAACGATCGTCTGCTCACGCTTCTCGATGTCGGCAAAACTCCGGTTCGCATGGTGATGAAGCCAGATGGAGGCGAAATCTTCGTCTGCAACTTCGATTCGTCAAGCATCTCGGTGATCGAAACCGCCGCCAACGAAATCGGCCAGACCTTCCTCATCGGCAGCAATCCCGCGAACGCCATCGTCAGCACCGATAACACCACGCTTTACGTCAGCAACCTCGGCTCAAACACTGTTTCGATCTACGGCATCGACATCGGCCGTGTTCTAGGCTCGCTTCCCACCGGCTCACGTCCCGACTCCATCGCGCTCACTGGAAACGAAAAATTCGTCATCACCGTGAATACCGCGTCGGGCGACGCCGCCGTCCTCCGCATCACCAAACTTCCCGGCAGTTCCAAGATCAGCGCCGACCGAGCCATGGTCACCATGATTCCCGTAGGTATGCAGCCAAACGGCATTGCAGTGAAAGCATTCACCACGAAATAGTCATCCTCAGTCTCCTCCATCGCCAGCGTTCAAGATCACAGACTGCAACGGTAACTTCGGCGATGCTATCGGACTAGGAGGCCCCATGCCGGCCAACGTCTCCCTGAACACCATCGAATCCTTCCTCTCGCAAAAGCGGATTGCCCTCGTCGGAATCTCCCGACAACCTCAAGACATTGGCAAATCCCTCCTCGAAGAACTTCGTCAGCGCGGCCACGAAGTCTTCCCCATAAATCCTGCCGTTTCAGAAATATTCGGCCAGCGCTGCTTCGCACGCCTTCAGGAGATTCAGCCTCCACCCGACGCTGCTCTCATCCTGACGTCGCCTTCGGTTACGAACTCGGTCGTCCGTGACTGCGCCGCTGCCGGCGTCAAGCACGTCTGGATGTATCGCGCTGGCGCTCGGACCCAGGGCTCCGTATCCGAAGAAGCCGTCCAGTTCTGTCGCGACCATGGAATCGAGGTCGTCCCCGGCCAGTGTCCGTTCATGTATCTGTCACCTGTTCGGCACGTCCACTGGGTCCACCGCCTGATCTTCAAGATCAAGGGCCGCTACCCAAGCAAGTGAGTTGGTTACAAGGGGATCCGAAGTAAAAACTTTAAGCTGCTTTGCGTTCCTGGTCCTCGGAGGTGTCTTCTTCCCATGCAGGCCGTGCGAAGATCACCTTTGGTGGAGGCTGCTTCAACCTAAGCCGGCCGTGACCCTCAGCCTTGAGAAGTTCCGAGTTGATCTCCGCCCCGGCCAAGATGAAGAACCACGACCAGTAGAGCCATACCATCAGCGCCACCGCCGCGCCGAGCGCACCGTAGGTTTTGTTGAAGTGTGCGAAGTGTTGGAAGTAAAGCCCTAGGCCGTACGACGCAGCAATCCAGAAACCAACGCCGACCAGCGCGCCTGGCAGCGTCGCTCGGAAGCGCTGTTTCACATTCGGCGCCCAGTAGAACATCAGTTCGACTGCGAGTACGGTGAAAGCAATCGAGAGTACCCATCGCAGATACGGCCACACTGCGGCAAACACCCAGCTCAGGTGTAGTTTCTTGGCCAGCCAATCTCCGAATTGGGGCCCCAAGAACATCGAGACCGCACCGCCGATTAGCAGTCCGCCGACCACCACCATTAAGCCAACAGCGAGCAACCGCGTCTTCCAGAACGGTCGCGTCTCGGGAACGTCGTAGGCGACGTTGAGTGCCTCAATAAGGCTGGCAAATCCGCCGGAGGCCGCCCAAACCGTGCCGAGAATGCCGATCGTCAGGAAGCTGCCCTTGCTGGGCGAGATCACGTCCTTCATGATCCCTCGCACCAGGCCCATGCTATCGGCTGGGACGACTGTCTGCATCGCCCAGAGCACCCGGTCGAAAAGGTTCGGAATCGGCAGAAAGCTGACGACCGCTGCCGCCAGGATCAGCAGCGGAAACAGAGACATCACGAAGTAATACGACAGGCCGGCTGCGAGCGCCATCGTGTGATTGCGCATGATGTCCTGATAGGTCTTCTTAAGAGTGCAGCCAATGGCCCGAAACATGGAACCCCGAATACCGAGAGCTTTGGGTTGTTGGATGGCATCTGCAATCGCAGAGGATGCGACTCTTGAAGCAAACTGAAAACCCAGGACATCTAAGCACTTAGTAACATTTGGCGTCACCAGGACGAACGCTGGAAACAGCGCGAACGAGGTTCAGAGCCAATGGGCTATACTTTCCCGTTCGTGTGTTTCCTGATAACGATGGCACTGCAAACGCAAGAAGAAAAAGCACTTAAAACCCGCAGGTCGAAATGGATCTCCGCTGCTCTGGTGGTCGGCGCGATTGTGGCGATCTGGCTTACGTTCTCCATGCGCGGCGGCACCGTTTTGATCCGGGCGGCGAAAGCTCAACGCCAGCCGATTTCGGCCACCATATCGACAAATGGAACGGTTGAACCAGTTTCGGGAATGCAGGCGCACGCTCCTTCCCCGACTACGGTGAAGAAGCTGCTGGTAAAAGAAGGCGATCAGGTCCGTGCTGGGCAGCTTTTGTTGCAACTTGACGACGCCAGCGTCCGTGCCGATGCCGCGCGTGCATTGGCCCAGGTTCGCGCCGCCGAAGCCGATCTGGCCGCTGTCTCTGCAGGCGGATCGCGCGAAGAGGTCACGGCAAACCGCGCGGAGTTGAACCGGGCGCGTTCGGAATTTCAGGCCGCGCAGCGGAACCTCGAAGCCGTTCGGCGACTGCAGCAAACGGGCGCTGCTTCGGTTGCGGAACTTCGCGACGCGGAAGCGCGGCTGAACAATGCACAGTCTCAGGTCAACGTCCTTGAGCAGAAAACCACAAGCCGCTACTCGAACGAGGATCGCCAGCGTGCTCAAGCAGCGCTGGAGCAGGCGCGCGCGTCCTATGCGGCTGCCCAGGATTTGCTCAATAAGACGAATATCCGCAGCACCGTCAACGGCACGGTTTATTCCATGCCCGCGAAACTGGGTGCATTCGTGAACGCAGGCGACCTGCTGGTCCAGGTGGCGAACCTGAGCAAGATGATGGTTCGTGCGTTCGTGGACGAACCAGACATCGGCCGTTTGGCGCCAGGGCAGAAAGTCCGAGTTACGTGGGATGCCCTGCCGGGCCGGTCGTGGGAAGGCACTGTCACGCACGTCCCCACCACAGTCGTGCTGAAAGGCTCTCGCACCGTCGGCGAAGTCACCTGCGAGGTGGACAACAGCGACCGCAAGTTGCTGCCGAATGTGAACGTTTCGGCGGTGATCATGACCGCGCGCCACGAGAACGCAATCGTGGTCCCGCGCGAAGCCGTCCACCAGGACGCCTCGAAACGTTACGTCTTCCAAGTTGTTAATAACAGGACGGTTCGGCGAGACATAGAAACTTCCATCTCCAGTATGACGTTAATAGAAGTAACCAGTGGCCTCAAGGAAGGCGATGTCGTCGCACTTGGCGCCGTGGGAGCACAAAATCTCAAAGATGGATTATCGGTAGAAATACAGAAGTAATGGGACTGACTTCAAAATTCGTTCGTGTTGTCCTGCTGACCGTAGCACTGTCGGCAAGTGTCTTTGCGTCGCCTACTCCGGCTGCTGACCTGCTCAAGGCCGGGCGGATAGATGACGCGATCAATACCTTGAATGCGCGCCTGCAAGCATCGCCCAATGACGCCGAGGCGCAGCACTTGTTGTCGCGTGCCTACTATCACCTGAAGGACTGGGACCGTTCCGTTTCGTACGGCGAAAAAGCCGTGCAATTGGCTTCCAACCGGTACGACTTCTACCTGTGGCTCGGACGGGCTTACGGCGGCAAGGCTGATGATGCTAATCCGTTCAGCGCGGCGCGGATGGTGGGCAAGATCCGCAACAACTTTCAAAAAGCGGTGGAGTTGAACCCAAACGACGTGGCGGCTCGCACCGATCTCGCCGAGTTCTACCTTGAAGCTCCGGGATTCATGGGCGGCGGCACCGATCGGGCATTGGCAGAGTCAAAACGTATTGAGCAGCAGGATGCGGCGCGTGCTCATTGGGTGCTGGCGCGCATCGCTGAGAAGAAGAAAGACAACGCTACGGCCGAGCGTGAGTACAAGGAAGCCCTGCGGCTCTCGCCCAGCGCCGACTACTGGAACAATCTGGCATCGTTCTACCGGCGCACGAACCGCTGGGCCGAGTTCGACGACGCGATCGCCAAGTCGACGGCTCCTAATATGAAGCGCAGGAGCAACGATCTATATGACGCTGCCGAGATGTTGTACACGACCGGGCGAAACCTGCCATTGGCAGCCGATCTCGTGCGCCGTTATTTGAACTCCAACGCGATGAACGAGGAAGCTCCGGCGTTTATGGCCCACTTGTTGCTGGGGCGTATCCAGGAAAAGATGGGCGACAAGGCTGGAGCTGAGAAGGAATATCGCGCTTCCCTTGCGCTCGCGAGCACCTATCGAGAAACGCTCGATGCGCTGAAGAAGCTTCGATAGTGCGAACAGAATCACGCTTCACGGCAGGGCTTCGGTCCTGCCGTTTCTACAAATGTCATTCGCGAGTCACGCAACCGTAAGTTGCTATACTCGGCGTCTTTAGTTGGTTCGAGTCATATTTCTTTCGTTTGGAAGGTGCTGCAATGTCCTTCATGCGCCGTTCTAAATTACTGCTCTTGGTCTCTGTGTTGAGCTACGGCATCGTTGCGGGCGCAGAGCAGGTTCCGTTTCAGCGGGTCATAGAGTTGGCAGTCGCGCACAGCCCCGCGATGGGAATCGCCGCGGCCGAACAGTCGAAGGCCCAACAGGCTTACCAGGAAGCGAAGAATGCATACCTGCCGAACCTTGTACTCGGCTCAGGTCTTGGGTATTCGTACGGATATCCGTTAAGCCTGGAGGGATCAGCGCCATCGATCTTCAACGTGAACTACCAGTCATCTCTCTACAATCCGGCGGTGCGTGAGTTTATCAAGTCGGCAAAGCTTGAATGGAATGCTGCGGCGACCAGCAAGGAAGATCAGCGTAAAGACGTCATCCTGGATGCGTCGGCTACTTACATTCAGCTCGACAGAGTACTGGCCTCGCTGAAGTCGATGAGAGAGCAGGAAGTAGAAGCCAACCGGCTGGCAGATCTGGTTGCTCAACGCGTACAGCAGGGGCTTGATAGCCAGGTGGAGCTGACGCGGTCGAAGCTGGTGGCGGCACGAACGCGGATGCGGATCGCTGAGATGGAAGGAAATGCCGATCTGTTGCGGAACAGGTTGTCGCAACTGACCGGGCTCACCGCGGATTCGATCGACACGATTACTGAGTCGATTCCAGCATTGCCGGAAGTAGATCAGCAAGCGGACCTGGCTTCGAGAGCTGTGGAAAACAGTAGCGCCGTGAAGGCGGCGCAACAGCGCGCGGAAGCACAACAGATCAGGGCCAAGGGAGAATGGAAATCTCTTTACCCGTCATTCGATCTCGTGGGTCAATACGCGATGTTTGCGAAATTCAATAATTACGAGGACTACTTCAAGAGATTCCAGACCAACAATGCGACTGTCGGGATCGCGATCAAATTGCCGTTACTGAATTTTGCGCAGCGGGCACACGCGGCGCAGGCCGATGCGGATGCGCTTAAGGCAAAAAAACAGGCCGACGCGGTAAAGGGCCAGGTCTCGGCTGAGACCCTGAAGTTGCAGCGGGCGGTGAAGCAGTTGGGAACTGCCCAGCAGGTCGCGCAACTAGACTACGAACTGGCGAAGGCAGAAGCTGAGGCTGCCCAGATTCGGGCCGAGTCCGGAGCAGGTGCTCCGACCGAACCCAACCAGCCTTCCGGAGTAGTCACAGCACGAGACGCCGCGACTGCTCGCATCCAGGCCAGCGACAAGTACTCCCAATACCTGGACACCAGCTTTGAATATGACAAAGCCCGACTGCAATTGTTGAGGGCGACGGGTGAGTTGGAGGCCTGGGCAGGGGCGCCCAAGTAGCTGAACGGAGCGTCTCTTCAAGCGCCTCAAATCGCCCCTCAGTGCGAAGAATCACCGTTCGCACCACGGCACTTTCAGCCGGGCGTTAAGGCTGATAGCTTTGGGGGATGTAGGGGATGAACCGCAGTTACTGGCCGGACTGCATAGTAGAAGATGTTAGGATAGTGAAATCAACAACATGCCTTTAAAGACACTGTTTCTGAATCCGCCGTCGTTTGAGAATTTTGACGGTGGCGCCAGTTCGCGGTGGCCTGCCACCCGCGAGATCGAATCGTATTGGTACCCGGTTTGGCTGGCCTATCCTGCCGGTATGCTGGAAGGTTCGAAGCTGCTCGATGCACCTCCGCACCACGTAAGCTTTGAGCAGACCATCGAAATGCTGAAGGACTATGAGTTCCTGGTCCTGTTCACCTCGACGCCGGGCTTCCCTGGCGACATCAAGCTGGCAGAGGCGGCGAAGCAAGCGAATCCTCATCTGAAGATTGCCTTCGTAGGCCCGCACGTAACAGTGCTGCCGGAAGAGACCCTGAAACAGTGTCTCGCGATTGACTTCGTGGCGCGTAAGGAATTCGACTACTCAGTCACCGACTATGCCAAAGGTAAGCGGCTCGAAGACATCCCGGGCGTAAGCTACCGCAAGAACGGCAGCATTATCCATAATCCGGATGGTCCGCAGATCACGGATCTGGACGCACTTCCGGACGTGACGGACGTTTATCACCGCGATCTCGACGTTCGCCGGTACAACGTTCCGTTCCTCCTCCACCCCTTTGTCGCGCTGTACACAACGCGCGGCTGCCCGGCGCAATGTACGTTCTGTTTGTGGCCGCAGACGTTGAGCGGCCATCCGTGGCGCAAGCGCTCGGCCGATGCAGTAGCCCGCGAAATGGCCAAGGCGAAGGAATACTGGCCGTGGGTGAAGGAATACTTCTTCGACGACGACACGTTTAATATCCAGGGGCCTCGCACGATTGAACTCTGCGAAAAGCTGAAGCCGCTGAAGCTGACCTGGTCCTGCACGTCGCGCGTGACTACGAGCTACGACACGCTGAAGGCGATGCGCGATGCGGGCTGCCGTCTGCTGATCGTCGGGTACGAATCGGGCGATCCGCAGGTGCTCAAGAACATCAAGAAGGGCGCGACGGCGGAGCGCGCACGGCAGTTCACGAAGGACTGCAAGAAACTGGGGTTGGCAATCCACGGCGACTTCATTCTTGGGTTACCCGGGGAGACTCGCGAGAGCATCGAGACCACCATCAGCTTCGCAAAGGAATTGGACGTGGAAACGATCCAAGTATCCGTGGCGCACGCTTATCCGGGAACGGAGTTCTACGACTTCGCCGTCAAGAACGGCTTTATCGTTCCGGGCAGCGCAATGGTGGACCAGGCGGGTCACCAGTTAGCGCACATCCAGTATCCGAATATCTCGCCCGACTATGTGTTGGAGTCGGTGAACCGTTTTTACGATGAGTACTACTTCCGTCCGAAGGCGGTGTTCCGGATTTTGAGGAAGGCTGCTTTCAATGGCGAAGAGCGTCGGCGGTTGTACAAGGAAGCGAAGGCTTTCCTGAAACTCCGCGCTACACGCCAGAAGTACGTGAAGGAGAAACGCGGACAAGCATTGCCGCCGATCGTGCCACAGAATCCCAAGAAGGGCGCGGAAGAAGAATCGCCATTAACGGTTCTGAACGCATAAACAACCCGAAGACTTGATGGCCCGCTAAGGCGGGCCATTTTACTTTGGTGTACTGCTAAACTGAAACGGATGTCCTTCCGCAAGATTGCAACCCTGACCGGAGTCATTGTGTTCGGATCTGCCGGCGATATCTGCCTGAAACGCGGTATGTCGGAAATCGGTGAGATCACGCTGAACAACTGGCATCTGCTGTTCCACGCTATTTTCAGCCCGTGGGTTGCGATTGGCATCGCACTGCTGATCCTGTTTTTCGCGAATTATCTTTCGGCTCTCTCGTTCGCAGACCTGACTTACGTATTACCCGCCACGTCGATCGGATACGTTGGCATGGCGCTATTGGCGAAATTCTTTCTGCATGAGGACATCAGTGCCTTCCGGTGGGCAGGAATTCTGCTGATTGCTGTAGGGGTGGGCTTCGTGGCGCGTGGCCCTGCTTTAACCGTCGAGCCTTCGCCTGCGGCGAACCTGCCTATTCTGGATCCTTCCGCGCGAGGCGAACTGTGAGGCACATCTACACCTGGGTGAGCATACTTGCGGTCGTGACCTGTTCCACGATTGGCGATGTGCTGATCTCGCACGCGATGAAGCGTGTGGGCGACGTAGGGCATGTGTGGCAAGAACACGGTTTCTTCGCGGTGGCGAAACGAATGTTTACAAACACACCGTTGTGGCTCGGCGTGTTCTTCATGGCACTGGCGTTCTTCAGCCTGATGTTCGCCCTGTCGTGGGCTGACGTAAGTCTGGTCGCGCCGGCCTCCGCTTCCCTGACGTTCCTGACAAACGCGATTGCGGCGAAGTTCTTCCTCCGAGAAAAGGTGGACCGCCGCCGCTGGATTGCCGCCATCCTGGTGGCCTGTGGCGTGGTTCTGATTGCCGGCTAACCCTGAAAGCCGTCTGCCCAACTAAAAAGCTGGAATCTGGTAGTATCTTTCGCCAGATGTGGGGAGGCTCATGAGTCAAATCTACGAGATCGCACCAGATGTATACCGCTTTTCCATTTACGTACCCGAGATCAATCTGGCTTTCAACCACTTCGTAGTGAAGGACGACGAACCGCTGCTATTCCATACGGGATCGCGGGCGATGTTTCCGGCATTAAAAGAAATGGTGGCGAAGGTGATAGATCCCGCCAAGATCCGTTGGATCGGCTTCAGCCATTTCGAGACTGACGAGTGCGGCGCGCTGAACCATTGGCTTCAGGTAGCGCCAAATGCCACACCGGTTCATGGCATGATTGGGTGCCTGGTGAACCTGAACGATTTTTCCGACCGCATTCCTAAAATGTTGAATCCTGATGAAACGCTGAGCACAGGCAAATACCGATACCGTTTCGTTCACACGCCGCAGCTGCCGCATGGCTGGGATGCCGGAGTGCTCTTCGAGGAGTCGCAGCGGACGCTATTCTGTTCGGACTTGTTCCACCAGGAGGGTGATGTGGAGCCGATGACGACGTCAGATATTATCGGCCGATGCCGGCAGGTGCTGACGGCGTACCAGAAGAGTCCGCTTGCCAATTACATCCCGTACACGCCGGTCACAGGCAGATTGATGGAAGGTGTGGCGAACCTCAATCCGCGCACTCTGGCGATCATGCACGGATCGAGTTTTAGCGGAAACGGTGCACAGGCGGTGCGCGATCTCTCGGCCCTGTTTAAAGAAGTGCTGGGAACGGAAGCCACGGCACAGACGGCATCGTCTTTCGCTTAGCCATCTTGTTTTCGGCTGCGAATCCGGACGACTAGAATAGGCGCATGCAAGCTCTTCGTTTTGTCATGCTCCTTTCCTTAGTCGTCTGGATTGGTGGCATCGTTTTCTTCGCTTCCGTTCTCGCGCCAACTGTTTTTTCCGTTTTGCCCACTCGACACCTGGCGGGCCAGGTCGTAACCCGTTCGCTTGGCACTCTGCACTGGATGGGGCTGATCAGCGGAGCCGTTTTCCTGATCACGTCCATGTGGTACTCCCGGCTGGATGTGGGGTTTGCACAACCGTTCGCGACAAGGCACGTGCTTGTGATGTTGATGATTGCGCTGACGCTGATTTCGGTTTTTGCCGTCGCGTCGAAGATGGAGCAATTGCGCGTTGATATGGGAATCGTCGACGATGTGCGCCAGGACGATCCCCGACGGGTGGAATTCAATGCGCTGCATCGCTGGTCGACGAGGTTGGAAGTGGGAGTGCTGGCGATGGGAATCGCGGTGTTATATCTGACCGGCAAAGCCCTCTCGGTCCGTTGAGCAAGTTTTGGGAATCAGTGCAGGAATCCTTTATCCTGTAGTTGGGCTATTACGTCTTCATCTCGAAATCCACGCCAGAGGCGCTGCGGCTTCGCTCGCTGACGGCTGAAAGCTGAAAGTTATCTCATGAAATCTGGAATTATTGGCCTGCCACAGGTCGGAAAAACATCGCTGTTCAAAATACTGACCAAGTCGCAAGTAGCGACCGGACACGGCGGATCGCGCGAGGCGCACATCGGAGTAGCGAAGGTGCCAGACGAGCGACTGGACAAACTGGCGGCGCTCTACACCCCGAAGAAAACAACGCATGCCACCGTGCAGTATGCCGATGTGGCGGCGATCGGACAGGAAGCCCTGAAGGAAGCCAATTTCCTGAACAATCTGCGACAAGTGGATTCGCTGACGCACGTGGTGCGGGCTTTCGATGATCCGTCGATCCCGCATGTGAAGGGCGACATCAACCCGCTTCGTGACATTAAGGATGTCGAGTTCGACATGATGGTCAGCGATCTGGGGCAGATCGAAAAAAGACTGGAGCGTCTGGAAAAAGATCTGAAGAAGATGAAGACGCCCGACCTGGTGAAAGAAGACGAGATCCTGAAGAAATGCAAGGAGTGGCTCGAGACCGAAAAGCCCCTACGCGAATTGGAGATGACGCCGGAAGACAAGAAGCGGCTGAAGGGTTTCATGTTCCTGAGCGAGAAACCGATTCTCTACGTGCTGAACATCAGCGAGAGCACGCAGCTTGGCAAAGATCTCGACGCGGCGGTCGAGAAGTTCGGGATCAAAGAGGCTGCGTCGCGCCCCAATACCGGAGCCACTGCAATCTGCGGCAAGGTAGAGGCGGAGCTGGCGGAAATGAGCGACGAGGACGCGGCAGAGTTCCTGTCGAGCTACGGGCTGCATGAGAGCGGATTGAGCCGACTGATCAAGAAGACGTACGAGTTGCTCGGGCTGATTTCGTTCCTGACGGCAGGCGAAGACGAGTGCAGGGCGTGGACGATCACCCGTGGAATGCGCGCGGTTGAAGCGGCGGGCGCAATCCATAGCGATCTTGAAAAGCACTTCATCCGTGCGGAGACGATTCACTGGGACCAGCTACTGGAGGCAGGTTCGGAAGCGGCCGCGAGAACAAAGGGAACGCTGAGGCTGGAAGGTAAGGATTACATCGTGAAGGATGGCGACGTGATGCACATCCGGCACAGCGGGTAAGTTACTATCGCCGCTCAAGTATGTGGGACACTCGGACACTTTGGTTTGATGTCGCTGTGGTGATGGGTATTTTCGCCGTCGGGAACATTGTGTTCGGGCACTTCGAGGAGCACAAGCCGAAGTATCTCCGGTTGTTGAAGGTGCTGGGAATTCTGGCTGTGACGCTGGTGCTTTCCGGGCTTGGACTGCGGTGGGTGGCATACGGATTCATCGGGCTGCTCGGGTTAGCCGCGCTTTATGTTCATGGAATCTGGCTGCCGCGTCATGGAGTGAACGGATTTAGTGGCGAGCCAAAGGAAAAATACTACGAGTTGATCGGAGCCAAGGCGAAGAGGAAAGAATCTCGCCCCACTGATCATGCTCAGGGCTGAAGCAAGACGCCTGAAGCCGCCTGAATTGCCTGGCGCCGGTCCAGGTGTTTCTGGCGAAAATGTGCGACTGCTCTTTCGCTCCAGGCACGAACGAATAAATAGTTGAGGCCAGCGCCCAGAATGGAACTCAGAATCGGGATTACGCGTCCCACCCATTTCTCCACTACTTCGGCACTCGCCTGAGTAGCGATTCGTTGAATCACTCTGGGCACAAATCTCTGAACGATCTGGCGTTCAAGTAGCTCGCGGCTGATATCCACGCCCGCCGCGCTTGCCATAGCGATCCAGAGTTCTGCAATCTCATCATCGGTGTTGTACTGGAACCCGTAGATCAGGCTCAGCTTCTGAATGGTGCGAAGGGTGATCGCCGAGAGGATCCCGAGATCGGGAACGAGGGTTAGCATTCCTCCGATGCCGAGGCCAGCGCCCTCCAGGGCCGCGATCTTCATACTGGCACGAATTGTTTCCGCGGCGGTGTCGTCGAGTTCCTCGATGGAGACACTGAAAAGACCTTCGTAGGTGTTCACGGGAAGGCCGTGGGCGGTGCGGAGGTGGAGCAGGTAGTGGGCCGGATCGACCTTAACGCTTTCATAGGCTTTGGTGAATCCGCTCTTGAGGGCGGTTTCAGCCCGTCGCATCAGCCACGACGATTCGCTCTTTGCGGCCATTGATTCCCTTCGCCGTACGGGAAAAGAATACCGCAATCGGACAGCCGTCAGTTCCATATTGGAGCCTTAATTCGCTGGGCACCTTTGAGTTGCCGCATGGTTGATGCTGCTTGTGCTAGCATCAAAGGTTCCAAATGCCAGCAGGAAAATTACATGTCGTTCCCTTGGGCGGACTCGGCGAGTTCGGAATGAACTGCATGGCCGTCCGCTGGGGGGATGACATCCTTGTAATCGACGCAGGCCTGATGTTTCCCGAGGCTGAACTGTTGGGCGTCGATATCGTCGTTCCGGACATCAGCTACCTGCTGGAGAACCGTGACCACGTTCGAGCCATCGTTCTGACACACGGACATGAAGACCATATTGGCGCCTTGCCGTCGATCCTGACCGACCTGAACGTTCCGGTGTACGGTACCGAATTCACGTTGGCGTACGTCGAAAACAAGCTGGAAGAGCATGGCTTGCTGGACGACGCGAAGTTGATCGAGATCAGTCCGGGCGAACGCTTTAAAGTCGGTCCATTCACGATCAACCCGATTCGCGTGACGCACAGTCTCGTGGATTGCGTGGCGCTGGCGATCCATACGCCCCTTGGCGTGCTCATCCACACGGGTGATTTCAAAGTCGACCCGACTCCTACCGACAATAAGCTGTTCGACCTACATAGCTTTGCCGAATATGGCAAAGAAGGTGTGTTGGCGCTGTTCCAGGATTCCACGAACGTCGAGCGTCCGGGCTACACGCCGAGCGAAAGGGCGGTACGGCGAAAGTTCGAAGAAATTTTCACGATGACGAGCAGGCGGTTATTCATCGCATGCTTTTCGTCATCGATTCACCGTATCAAACTGGCGATCGATCTGGCTTACGAGTACGGACGGAAGGTGGCGCTGGTCGGCCGCTCAATGTCGGAATCGACCGAGATCGCGCAGGACCTCGAATACATCGACATACCCGACGGGCACCTGATCCATCCGGGCGATATCAAGAAATATCCGCCGAACAAAGTTTGCGTGATGATCAGCGGAACGCAGGGAGAGCCGATGTCTGCGCTGTCGCGAGCCGCGGTCGACAACCACAAGCACGCAAAGATCGAGAAAGACGATACCGTTGTTCTGTCTTCCAGGATCATCCCCGGAAACGAAAAAGCAATCTATCGCATGGTGGATCACCTCTTCCGTCGAGAGGCCCACGTAGTGTATGACGACGGATCGAATCCCCCAGTCCATGTAAGCGGACACGCCAGCCAGGAAGAACTGAAGCTGATCATCAACCTGGTGAAGCCACAGTACTTTATTCCGATTCATGGCGAATACCGGCAACTAAAGCGTCACGCGGAACTGGCGAAGAGCATGCACGGGGCGGTTGGATCCGTGATGATGATCGAGAGCGGCGACGTCCTGGAATTTGACGAATTGGGTGCGCGCAAAGCCGGGCGGGTCAATGTTGGGCGAGTATGCATCGATTCGAATTCCATGGGCGACGTGGTGGAAGAACTGATCATCCGCGACCGACGTCACATCAGCGAAGACGGGATCGTGCTGCCGATCATTGCGATTAACAAATTGACGGGCCGTGTGGAAGGACCGCCGGAGATCGTGACACGAGGCTTTGCAGGGATAGGGGAGAACGGATTCATGAACGAGGCCCGCAGCGTCGTCGTCAACACACTGGAAGTTTCAAGCGATGAAGAGAAGGCGGACTACGGCGTAATTAAGGAAAAGATCCGGCAGGACTTGAAGCGTTTCATCGTTAAGAATACGTCACGCCGTCCTCTCATCATGCCAGTCATCCTCGAGATCTAACCGGCACAGCGCATGGGAACAGCTGCTCATCCCCAGCCGATTCGTCGAAAAAGAACTTACCTTTTCATGCTGCTGTTGTTGCCGATCGCGGGGCTCGCTTCCGCGCCGTTCATTTCTTATCACCTTCGTGCCGCTTCTTTACTGCTGCGAATTGAAAACCCCAACAGTGCGGATCCCCTCGCTCGATACCACACCTACCAAATCGGTGAAGCGACTTCGGAACTTCCTGCGTTGTTCGGAAAGGTGAGAGCAAGAACATATACGCCACTTGGGATGGCGGACCCACCCGCGATGGTGGTGGTGCATGGAGTCCACCATCTTGGCATCGACGAGCCGAGGCTGGTGGCGTTCTCTCGCGCGCTGTGCGCCAGCGGCATCAAGGTGTTTACGCCCGAGATCGCACAACTGGCGGACTACAGGATCACCAGATCATCCATTGATCTGATTGGCGCGATCTCGGTCTGGTACAGCCAACAGATTGGCAAAAAGGTGGGATTGCTCGGGCTGAGTTTTGCAGGAGGAGAGTCGCTGATCGTGGCGGCCGATCCGAATTACTCAAAGAATCTGGCGTTCGTGGTGTCGATTGGCGGCCACTACGATATGCAACGAGTGTCCGAATTCTATGTCACCGGGCAGATTCCGCGTCCTGACGGTTCGATCTACAAAATGGCTCCGCATGAGTATGGTGCCCTGGTACTGGTCTATTCCCGCCCGGAAGAATTCTTCCCTGCCAAGGATGTACCAAAGATAACGAATGCGCTCAAATTGCTGTTGTGGGAACAGGTGGACGAGTCGAAAGCCGCAGCTCAGGGTATGACTCCATACAGCTCGGCCAAGTTGCAGAAGCTGTATGAACACGATCGGTCGATGATCGCCGGGGAATTGAAGTCCGCCATTCTGAAGCACACGAAAGAGATGGAAGAGGTTTCTCCCAAAGGGAAGCTGAAGGGTGTGAAAATCCCAGTCCTCCTGCTGCACGGGGTTGCAGACGACGTAATCCCCGCGACTGAAATGGAGTGGATCGAGAAGGAAGTGCCGAGGCAACACCTAAGGGGGGCGCTGACCAGTTCCCTGCTGAGTCATGTGAGTATCGCCGGTGAGCCGCCGTGGAAAGACAAAATGGCGCTGGTGAACTTTATGTCTGAGCTGATGAAGCTGGTGGATGAATCGAATCAGGAGAAATTGAGTAATTGATGGTAACCCTGGAAAGAATTAACGAGGCACGTGAACGGCTGAAGGGAGTGGCAACCAGGACGCCAATCGTTCCATATTCGCAACCGATTGACGGACGCGTGCTGTATCTGAAGCCCGAGAATTTTCAACCGATTGGCTCCTTCAAACTCCGAGGCGCGTACAACAAGATCTGCTCGTTGAGGGAAGATGAGCGACGCAGGGGAGTTATCGCCTACTCCAGCGGAAATCATGCGCAGGGTGTCGCTTACGCAGCGCGTGCGATTGGCGTGAAAGCTACCATCGTGATGCCAAGGAATGCGCCGCCGATCAAGCTCAATGGAACAAAGGCGCTTGGCGCAGAAGTGGTAATGGTTGGTCCGGGCAGTCACGAACGGAAAGCCAAGGCCGAAGAGATTGCCAAAGAGCGCGGATTGGCTATCGTTCCTCCTTACAATGACGAGAACATCATTGCGGGAGCTGCGAGCGTTGGAATGGAGATTGTCGAGGATCTCGCCGGCGTTGAAGTTGTGTTGGTGCCGGTGGGCGGGGGCGGCCTTGTGAGTGGGGTGTCTACGGCTGTGAAACTATCGAATCCGAAGGTGCAAGTGATTGGCGTAGAACCGGAGTTCGCCAACGATGCCCAACAGTCGCTCAAGACAGGCAGAATCGTGGAACTTAGCGCGGAAGAAGTGACGAGAACGGTCGCGGACGGGCTGCGGACCCAAAGCATCGGAGAGATTAATTTCCAGCATATTCGACAATATGTCGACGCTATTGTCACGGTGAAGGAAGACGAAATTCTCGCGGCGATGCGCCGGCTTGCCACGGAAGCGAAACTCGTAGTTGAGCCGAGCGGCGCAGTGACGACGGCTGCCTTCATGTTCCACGCCGGCGAATTCCGGTCTGGAAAAACAGTCGCGGTTATCAGCGGCGGCAGCGTAGAGCCGGAGTTCCTCGCGAAAGTGATCACCGGAAGTAGCATTTAGGGAGACGTACCTGGGCAAGTTATCCTTTTTGGCAGAGGTGTAGCGATGAGGCGATTTCTACTGGCAATTGCGTTGATGATGTTGTCTGCGTCACTGTTCGCACAGGACGCTCCGCCGGACAACACTCACGGCGTGATGGTACGAGTGGCACAGATCTACGTATCGCCGGATGCAGGTTCGGCAAAGCTCGGTGAGGTGACCAGAGGGCGTGAGGTCGTCGTACGCGGTCAAAGCAAGGGCTGGCTTCAGGTGACCGCCTACTTCCCTCCGCAAAAGGAGATAGCCGGGTGGATCGTGGACAAGGGCGTGATTCGTCCCAACACGCCGGACGGGGACCGGATAGCGTTCGGTGAAGCGACCGCATCGGAACTGATCGCCAGCCAAAGAGGTGGCCGCAAAGGTGCGGCCGATGATGCACGTCGTCTCTACTATCGCGTTTACGAGTTCTTTCCAAAATCAAAATTAGCCGGCGAAGCCCTGTATCGGGCGGCGGACATTCAGTGGCAGATCGAAGCCGGCGACCTCCGCGCGCGGCCACGGCGCGATCCGAACCTTCGGGACGACATTGACGACACGTGGATGAAGCTGGTTATGAAGAAGTTCCCAGGGACGAAGTGGGCGGATTTGGCGGCATACCATTTGCTCGACAACAAGACCTGCGGTAACTGGGACGATACGAAGTGTCCGGAAAAGGAAGCCGAGTTGTACGAGAAGTATGCGGTGGAACATCCGGGTTCTCCGAGCGCTCCGGAGGCGCTCTACAACTCCGCCTACCGTCGGGCGGTGCTGAACGACATGTATAAGTCGGAGAACAAGCAGAAGCAGGCCGATGAAAGCAAGAATCGGGCGAAGGCTACGGCCCAGAACGCGATTGCGAAGTACCCAGATACGGACTGGGCATACCGGGCGCAGGCTCTGATATACATGCTGGAGCAATCAATTCCGATCTACGGCAACGCCGTGGAGTAGCTTTCAACCCGATTCGGCGGAGGAGCTTTTGCACGATTACGTATTGGCAGTAATTCTTGGCATTGTGGAAGGTTTGACGGAGTTCCTGCCGGTGAGTTCGACCGCCCACTTACGGATCGTCGAGAACTGGATGAGTGTTTCGCTCGAAGATCCTTACTGGAAAATGTTTTCGATCGTGATCCAGTTGGGAGCGATCCTCTGTCTGCCCATTTACTTTCGGAAGCGAATCGCTGAATTCCTCTCCACATTTCCGACGGGAAAGAACGGCAACCGGACTTTGTTCAACCACCCGGTTAGCCTTACCCTGGTGGCGTTCTTCTGCACGGCAATTCCCTCGTTCCTTCTGACCAAGATCATTGGAAAACACCTGGAAAGCCTGGTGGTGATGGGAACATCGTTGCTGGTGGGCGGAGTCATCATGTGGCTGGTAGATGTGCTCTATGCGCGAGGAGCGCTCCCACGCCGAACGGAAACGATGGACCAGATGAGCCTGGGTCAGGCTGTCTGGATTGGCTTCATGCAGGTACTCTCGGCAGTGTTCCCGGGGACATCACGCTCCATGGCGACGATCGCGGCCGGCCAGTTGGGCGGGATGAGTCGCTCGGCAGCCCTGGAATTCTCGTTCTTTCTCTCGATCCCAACCATGGTAGCCGCTACCGGATATGACCTGTTGAAGTCGCTCCGGCCGCACGATGGGGTGGGGCACTCTATAGGAACTGGCCCTTCCACAGCAGCAGAATGGGTGACCTTGGCCATTGGTTTTGTGGTTTCGTTCATCGTTGCTTATGGCGTGGTGGCGTGGTTCATGCGATGGGTACGGACGCGTGGATTTGTGCCATTTGCCTTTTGGCGGATCGTGATTGGAATCGTGGTTCTAGCGACCGCTGCCCGCATGGGCTAAGCCCTTGTAACCCAATCCGTTACCCCTGATCTAAAATCCGCTTCCCGAAGCTCCTGGTCGTGTCATAATCGATTTGCTCTGGCGTTCTCGCGCGGCGGCGCGAAGGACCCTTACCTCTTGGTTCCTCAGTTGGCGCGGTGAAGATACCGCGTGTTTGGAGGTATTCCTTTGCGTTTGACCGGCACGCCTTCATGAAGTTTCTTTCGGTTGCGTTTAACCCGACGAAGAACCGCCGGCTCAATGAGCTGGTGGGATTTCTTCTGTTCGTCTCCGCGCTCCTCCTGTTCCTCGCCCTCGCTTCGTACTCGCCGTCCGATCCGTCCCTGAATACCGCCTCGAACCGTCCAGCTTGGAAGCCGACTGGCAACTGGATCGGCATTGTCGGTGCCTATGGAGCCGACTTCGCCCTCCAGGTGTTCGGGTTCGCGGTGTTCATGATTCCAGTTTTCATCGTCATGCTTGGCATGCGGTGGTGGAAATCGCGCAATGTGGATGCCTACATCGCGAAGACGATCGGATGCACGGCGCTGTTCCTGTTCTTCTCTGGATTTCTTGGCCTGCTTCCGTGGCACTGGCGCTGGATGAAATCCGTGCCGATGGAAGGCCTGCTTGGGCGCATTGTCGCTGATGTCCTTTTGCACCTGCTGAACACAGCAGGCGCTTACATTGTCTCGCTCGCCGCTATGGCGGTGGCGCTCTATCTATGTACGGCGTTCTCGTTTGGTGAAGTCAAGACCTGGGCACTGACGCGCTTCGCGTTCCTTTACGCCCTTCGCGACCGGTATCGCGACTGGCAGGCAGCTCGGGCGAAGGCTCGAGCCGCGAAGGAACTGGAGAAGAAGCGATCGGAAAAACCGGTGGTAGCAACCAAGCCCGTCGTTGCCACGAAGCTGGTTCAGGCGAATCGCGAAGAAACCAAAGCTGCCGCAGGGCCTCCACCGGTCGCGGTTCCCATGCCGGCGAACGTTTTGCCCATGCAGCCGGTTAAGACCGGGATCGAACGCACGATGGAAGAGATGTCCTCAAACGGGACAGAACACACGGAACCTCCGGTTACCAGTCGGGCAGATACGACCTCCAAGCCGAAAACCACCATGCCCCGTGCTACCGGAGGATTCAAGCTCCCCTCGAGTGTGCTGCTACATCGTCCGGAAGATGCTTTTGCCGTCAACGAGGACGAGCTCAAGAACCTGGCGAAGGTGTTAACAGAGAAATGTTCCGAGTTCGATGTGCACGGCCAGGTGACGCAGATCAATCCAGGGCCGGTGGTTACCACGTTTGAAATGAAGCCGGAGGCCGGCATCAAGTACAGCCGGATTACCGGCCTTTCAGACGACCTCTGCCTGGCATTGCGGGCCGAAAGCATTCTGATCGAGCGAATGGCCGGCAAGAGCACAGTAGGCATTCAGGTTCCAAATCGCGAGCGCGAGACGATCTGGCTTCGTGAACTCATCGAGTCGCAGGAGTTCCTGGGCAGCAAGTCGAAACTTACGTTGGCGGTCGGTAAGGACATCAACGGGCGGATCAACGTTGCCGACATGGCGACGATGCCTCACCTGTTAATCGCAGGTTCTACAGGCTCGGGCAAGTCGGTGGCCATCAACGCGATGATCATGTCCATGCTGTACAAATCCACTCCGGACCAGGTGCGGTTAATCCTGGTGGATCCAAAGCGAGTGGAACTGGGCATGTATGACGGTGTGCCGCATCTTTATACGCCCATCATTACAGAACCCAAACTAGCGGCGAATGCGCTCCGAAATGCGGTCCGCGAGATGGAGCGCCGGTTGAAGCTCCTGGCATCACGCGGGGTCCGCAACATCGACCAGTACAACAAGCTTTTCGAAGAACAGCGCACGCCGAGCCTGTTCGAGGAAGGAACGGAGCAGGAAGGTCCGATTCCTTACATCGTCATCATCATCGACGAGCTGGCCGACCTGATGATGCTCGACAGCTCGAACGTGGAAGAGAGCATTACGCGTTTGGCGCAGATGGCACGAGCGGTCGGAATTCACCTGGTGCTGGCGACACAACGTCCGTCGGTGGACGTCATCACGGGATTGATTAAGGCGAACTTCCCTGCTCGCATGTCTTTCCGAGTGGCGACGAAAGTTGACTCGAGAACGATTCTCGATGCAAACGGCGCCGAGGCCCTTCTGGGACGCGGCGATATGTTGTATCTACCTTCAGGATCGGCACGCGTGCTGCGCCTGCATGCTCCATTTGTTACCGAGAAGGAGATCCATAGCGTGGTTGAGTTCTGGAAGTCACAGGCGACGGCGCAATACCAGCAGGCATTCCTGGAGCCGCCTAAAGACGAGAATGGGCGCGCGGAAGATGGTGGCGGAGGTTCGGGCGAGGACGAACACGACGAGCTTTACGAAGATGCAGTACGCCTGGTCCTCGAGTTCGGGAAGGCCTCGACGTCTCTGCTACAGCGCCGGTTGAGAATCGGGTACGGTCGTGCGGCGCATCTTATCGACCTGATGGAGCGCGACGGTATCGTCGGGGCTGCGGATGGTCCGAAGCCAAGAGAAGTACTGAAGCGTCCTGACTGGATCACCGAAGTGGAACAATCACTGCGGTAAAGGATCCCTGAATGAAAGAGGGGCAGCCGTTGAGCTGCCCCTCTTTTATTGCAGTGAGAGAAGACTAGAAGCGGAACACGATGCCCGTCGAGATACGAGCATTGTTCTGCGTCTGCGAGCCGAAGCGGGTCATCAAGTAATCTACCTGCACAAGCCTGAACGCAACATTGCTGTGAACCCCAACATCCAAGCCGCCGCCGAGCGCCATTGCGAAGGCGTTATCAGAAGCTCCGCCGATGCCATCCACTGAGCCGGACGCGTGCGATACGCCGAAGAGAACGTGCGCAAAGGGCTTTACCTTTTCATATTGGTTGTAGGAAACGGTGGGTCCGAACAGGAAGTTGTGAACCTTCACCTTCACGCCACCAACGGACTTATAACCACCGCTGATATCGCCAGTGATCCCAAGCCAGTTATTAACGTTGCCAGTGACGGCTGCATTCCATCCGTTGAAGCTTTCCCCTTCAACGCGGGTGTACTGGTAACCGCCAAAGACTTCGGCCTTGTAGTCGTTCTGTGAAAACGCAGGCAGGGCAAAAAGCACCGCCAACGCGAAAATCAAAGCAACTCTACGCATTATTTCTCCTTTATTTTTTGACCCGATTTGCTGCCTTAACGATACCGGTTGACACTGGTTCCCGCGAGTTACCAAGGTATGAATCCATTAGTCACAAGTTGGAAGTCCGTCGAGATAAATGGCTTTAGGGTTTCTCGGCGCCTTGAACTACAATGCCAGCTCATAACCAGCAATCCTTATGGAAGAACTTTTCTTCTTTGGGTTTCTCGCCATTGTTCTCCTTTGCGGGCCATGGATCGGCCTGCTGCTGCTTCGTTCTCGCGTTCGGCAACGAGAGCGGCAGATGGACGAACGCTTCAGCCATCTGACGCAGCGCATTTACGAACTGGAGTCTCTGTTTCGCCATACTCCCGCCAGCGCACGTACTTCCGTGCAGCCGGAACGAGTTCCGGTGGCTGAAATGCCGCCTCCGGCAGAAATTCCTATTGTCGAGCAGTCTCCAATCTTTGAACCCATCGCCGAATCCAGAGTTTCTGCTCCGCCGCCACCACCATTTGTGGATATTCCACACTCGGTCACAGCAGAGCAGCAATTCGAACCTGCGCCTGTGGAAAGCCGTCCAAGCCTTGTCGACAGAGTTCGTAGCCTCGGTTCCATCGAAGAGATTCTTGGCAAGAACTGGCTGAACAAGCTGGGTGTGATCTTGCTTGTCATCGGCGTTGCCTTCTTCCTTGCTTACCAACTGCAAACTCTTGGACCTGCCGGGAAGATTCTGGTCGGATTCACGGTTTCCGTCGCCCTGCTCGGTTCCGGCATCTGGTTCGAGCGTAATGAGCGATATCGGATCCTGGCACGAGCGGGCATCGGCGGCGGATGGGCGCTGGTGTTCTTCACAACGTACGCGATGTACCACGTCCCTGCGGCACACGTCCTATCATCGCAGGCAGTAGATCTCGTACTAATGCTGGCCGTTGCGTTCGCGATGGTGTGGCATACCTTGCGCTATAACTCGCAGGTAGTAACGGGCCTGGCCTTCCTGCTCGCCTACAGCACGGTCTTCATCAGCCGGGTGAATGTCTACTCGCTGTCGGCTGGAGCGATCCTCGCCGTGGGGATCGTGCTGATTACGCTTCGGCGATGCTGGTTTGAGCTTGAAGTCTTTGCCATACTCGGCAGCTACCTGAATCACTTCTTCTGGTCGCGCCCCATCATTGAGCCGATGAATGGGCACAAACGTCCGTTCCCGGAATTCTTCGCCAGCGCCGGCATACTCATTTCCTATTGGCTTATTTACCGCGTGTCCTACGTGCTGAGGAAGCCGGCGAACCAGCGCGAAGAGAACATTTCCACGGTAGCGGCATTGCTGAACAGCGTGATGCTGCTTGCGATTTTGAAGTACCAGTCCGTCCATCCGGAGTGGGCTTTCTGGGCGCTGCTGGTGATCGGCTCCGTTGAGATGGTGCTGGGACAGTTGCCGGTAACGAAGCGTCGTCGTATCGCCTTCACCGTACTGACGACGATCGGGGCAATCCTGCTGGTCGCGGCGATTCCGTTCCGATATTCCGGAGCGCGCGTATCGGTACTTTGGGTCTTTGAAGCCGAAGCGCTGGTGCTTCTCGGTCTTTGGACGCGCGAAGTGCTTTTCAGTCGCCTTGGCCTACTCGCGACGCTGGCCGCGGCCGCACAGATGATTGCAATCGATGTCTCGGCAACATTCGGCCGGCGCATGGACGGAGCAGATCTTTCTGCTGACTACCGAACGGGACTGCTTGTGCTTTGCGTCGCGGGGTTGATCTTATACGTCAACGCGCATTACCTGAACCGCCGGTGGCCAGAACTGCTGGGCCATTGGATCGAGCAGCGATTACTTCGTTATGCCTCTTATTCAGCGGCCATCCTGATTGTCGCTGGGCTCTGGATGACCTTCCCTGAGATGTGGACGGCTGTCGTCTGGGGAGCTTTTGCACTGGGACTTGCAATCGCCGCAAAACGTTGGGGCATACAGGACTGGGCCGTCCAGGCGAACGTCGTCGCAGCGCTGGCGCTCTTGCGAGTGCTCGTACTGAACTTTACTTCCACTCTTCAGTACAGACACATCAGCCTGAGGCTGGTCACAGTTGGAGCCGTGGCCATCCTGTACTACCTCACATCGCGGTGGACCGGTTTCGCTGATCGCGCCCGATTGCGGCGGCTTCCCGACGCCTATACCTGGACTGCATCCACCCTGCTCGCGGTGCTCATGTGGTACGAACTACAAGCAACCAGCGTCGCGCTGGCATGGTGCTTATTTGGTCTGCTGTTGTTCGAGATAGGCGTCAAGCGAAACACAGACTCGCTTCGCTGGCAGGCTTATGTGGCTCTTGCCTCGAGTTTCCTGCGAATGCTCTTCGTAAACCTGAACGCCGATCCCAATCCGGGCGAATTGAGCGCGCGGGTATATACGATTGTGCCTTTGGCAATTGCGTTCTTCTACGTCTACATGCGGCGCTCAGAAGTAAGGGGAACGCGGTGGGAAGGGATCGTGCTCGCCTTCCAGGCGTGGGCGGGAATGATCACAATAGCGTCGCTGGTAAGATTCGAGCTTCCTCAGAACTGGGTGGTGACTGGTTGGGCCGCAGAGGCATTAATCCTGTTCGCCACGGCCTACCTCCTGAAGAACAGGGTGTTCCAGCAGCAGGCGCTGCTACTGAGTGCGGCAGTCCTCTTTCGCAGCCTGTTTCATAACCTGTATGCGCGAGGCCCACAGCCTTGGAGTACAGCCGCTATCGCCGTAGCTGTATCGGCGACCGTACTGTTCGCTGGACTTTGGCTGGCGTTCACACTTCGCGAACCAAGCTGGCCGGAATGGAAGGGACCGCGATCGCTGTTCACAGTACTCGCCGCTCGTCCCGAACAATTGATGTTCTTCATCCCGCTGGTGATCGTCACCGTGCTACTGGCAGTGGAGATGCGAAGCGGATTGATTACGGTCTCCTGGGGACTTGAAGGCGTGCTCGTCTTCTTATTTGCCCTGTGGGTAGGAGAACGAAGCTTCCGCATCAGTGGCCTGGCGCTATTACTGCTTTGCGTAGGAAAGATCGTAGTGATCGACGTATGGGGACTGAACCCACGCGATCGATACGTTACTTTCATCATCATGGGTTGTGCGCTGTTGCTGGTGAGCTTCCTCTATACCCGTCATCGGGAGGCAATCAAACAATATCTATGAGACGGTTTGGTCTGTTTGTCGTGATTGCATTGCTGGTGGGCGGTCTGGCCTTGAGCCAATGGCGGAAGCCGCAGGCGTACGCGTCGCCGGACGCAGTGCTGCATTTCATCGGCGAAACCGAGCGCGAACTAAGCCGCCTTCCGCTCAGTGCGACCCGATTGTCGAATGCCGACGAAATCCGGTTGGGCAACCGTCTGGCAGAACAGTACGCGTATATCGAGGAACGAGATCAGGACGACCCTGATATCAACGAAACTCGCCAATACATCGATAAAGTCGGACGGATGCTGGCCTTGCGAGCGAATCGCAAGCTTCCGTACAAGTTCCATTACATCCCCGACCGAAACATGGTGAACGCTTTTGCAATTCCGGGCGGGCACGTTTACATCGGACTTGGACTGCTCGACATGATGGATAGCGAAGATGAACTCGCGTCCATACTCGGACACGAACTGGAGCACATCGACCGCTACCACGCCATGGATCGCATGCAAGTCGAGGCTCGCTTACGGCATCTGGGCGTGTTCCGGGTTATTGCGCAGGTTCCCATCGCGCTGTTCCAAGCCGGATACAGCAAAGAACAGGAACTGGAAGCGGACCGGGAGGGCACACGACTGGCGGTAATGGCCGGATACTCGGCAACCGGAGCTGTCCGTATTCTCGAAGCATTTCAGCGCAAGTATGAGGAAGTGGAGAAACGCGCTAAATCGCCTCAGGAAGAAGTAGGGAAAGTCGTGCTGGCGACAATGTCTGAATATTTTCGTTCGCATCCACCGACCAACGAGCGTGCCGCACAAATCCGCGACTTGATGATTTCGGAAAAGTGGGCGCCTGGGGGTGAAAGGCCACTGCAGATCGCATACCTGTTATGGACCGGAAGAGCTGAACAAGCCTTGGAGTCGGACAAGTACCGCGCAGCCGAAGGATTTGCCACTCAGGCGCTACAAAACAAGCCGGAATTTGAGCGTGCCCTCCGATTGTTGGCGCGAGCACAGTATTTGCAGGCCAATTTCAAGGACGCCTCCGCAACGTATGCTCGCCTACTGAAATTGAAGCCCTACGACGGAGAATACATTCGAGCGTTCGCCGACGGGATCACCGACATGCTTCCGGAGGACAGCGGCAGCGTCCGCCAGATGTTTGAAACATGGATGAAATCCGCCGAGGCTAGTTCGACTGACACCTGGGATGTGAAGGCTGGAATCGAACTTCGTGACGGACGTCCGGCAGAAGCGGAACGCCTAATCGCGGACTTGAAAGCACATCCCGCATCGGAGAACAATCCCGAGCGCATGAGCCGGATCGCTTGGTGGTATTACCGAGCACAGGATTACCCCCGCGCGTTCTCGCTGTTAGAGTCGGCAGCCCAGCAACGGCCGGGTGATGGCCGCATACTGACTGATTTCGCGTGGGCAGCAATTGAGCTACAACGGTATCAACAGGCAATTGCTAACCTGCAAGGCACAAGATCGAAAACAGATTCGGCAGAAATGGCGATGGCTTCCGCCGTCGCGCATTGGCTGGCTCAGGACAAGACCGCAGCCTTATCAGAGTACCGGCAGGCAGTGAATCAGGAGCCGGCGTGGGAGAACCGCGCCTGGGTAGCACCCCAGTATTCAACAACGGTGCTGCGAGCCATATCGGAGATCAAGCAGGAATTGGAATGGCAAAAGAGATCAACCTCTGTTGCGGACAGGCGAGCGCAGTAGAATTTCTGCGTCATGATCTTCCACACCGAATACCACACCTTTAACACTAAGCGGCATCGAGAGTACATCCACATCACCCCGCAGGTTGATGCGGCGGTAAAGAAGAGCGGCATCCGCGAAGGGATGGTGCTCGTATCGGCGATGCATATCACCGCTGGCGTATACGTCAATGATAACGAGACGGGATTGATCGAGGACATCGACGAGTGGCTCGAAAAGCTGGCTCCATTTCGCGAGGACTATCAGCACCACAACACTGGCGAAGACAACGGCGACTCCCACCTGAAGTCCATGATTGTGCATCACCAGGTGATCGTTCCGGTCACGAACGGCAAACTCGATCTCGGGCCATGGCAGCGAGTGTTCTACGCAGAGTTCGACGGACAGCGGCCTAAACGGCTGATTATCAAAGTCATGGGCGAATAACGGCGATTTGCCGCAGTTTTGCATCCAACAACTGCCATGGCCCGTAAAGACCAAGCCGCCGAACTACTTCGGCAAGGATGCTCGCCGACCCAAATCGCCCAGCAGATGCGGACAACTCCGGCCGCCGTTATGCAATACCTTTGCGTGAAGATCGGCGAGGGTGAGTTGCGGCGGTCGGACATCGCCTTCTCTCTTCCTCCGGAAACCCGAACGGCAATCGAAGAAGCTATCAAGAAGACAGGCTCTACTTCTGCCGGGGTCGTCGGCCGCGAACTGCGCAAGCGTGGCATTCGTGCCAACCGAGTGGATGTGGGCATTTACATTCATTACCGCCGTGCGCGAGTCGTGCTCGGCGATATGTACGAACTGGTCCGGACAGTAGAGGTCCGCCTGCACAGCTTCCTCAAGCAGGCGTTTATCACAGAGTTCGGCGAGGAGCAGTGGTGGCGAAGCGGCGTTCCGGACAACATCCGGGCAGATTGCGCGGCCCTGCTCGAAAAAGATCCCGAGCCCGCCGACGAGCCATACTGCTATACGCACCTGATCAACCTGCGCGAGATTCTGGACAAGCGCTGGTCCGTTCTCACGAAGTACATGCCGAAGGCGTTGCTGAACCAGAAGAAAGAGCTGCTCGATCGAATCACAAAGTTAAACCGCATCCGAAACAGCGTTATGCATCCCGTGCGCAACGCAGCACCGTCGGAAAGTGACTTCGAATTCGTGCGTGACCTGGAACGTGATCTGGCGGACCTGAGAGTTCATAATCCGGCTGAGAAGGAGGAGGTGCCTCTGGCAGAAGCCATCGAGGCTGCGGAACAGGGTTCTGCGCCCCACGAACTGGTAACCACCATCACCGATGCGAATGCCGAAGAAACTCCGCCGCAGGAGGAAGTCGCCTGACCTTCCCGAAAAGCGCTACACGTCGTGAAAATTCACTTACGCAGAAGCGACGCAAATCCCATATCCGTGCATCTTTAGTCTTCAGCGCTGCATTGCACCAAGCCATGCTTACGGGTACCCAGATGTTACAAAAAGTGCCGGCTAATTCCTCCGTTGAGTCCGATCGCAAGAACAGAATCCACAGCGTTTCTAACTCGATAAGTGCAGCCAAAACCATGCTTGCAGCGGAACTCCGCGACATACGCCGGAGGCTCTCTCAACTCGAACGTGAACTGGTCAACGATGTGACCAACGACAGTTCCCAACAGGAAGCTGCCTAGGATTGCTTCGCACCGGGAGAAGTCTCGCCGGACATCCTTTGAAGCTGGTCTACGATCCCTCGCACCGGGATTCGTAGCCAGTCGGGCCGGTACTCCAATTCGTGAGTAACTTCAATCAAGCATTTCTCGATCAGGTACGACCGTATTAGAATTCTGCGTTCTTTGTCCGACGCCGGAAGGTACTCGGCATTTCCGGCATTTTCCAGATAGGATTTCAGGAAAATAGCGCTCATCCAGGTTCGCCACGCATTGGCCCACTGCTGAAGTGTCGGCAAGCGATCGTAAGCGACCACGATACCCGGCACCTGTCCATACAGCACCGCGTAAGAGATGTAGTGGAACGAGCGGATCATCGAAGCTACATCTCGCAGGGCAGAACGTTTGATTCGACGTTCACTCATCGGACGCGTGGCTTCACCGTCGAAATCCATGATGAGCACATCATTACCCGTGAACTGCAGATGGCGCAGATGGAAATCGCCGTGAATGCGAATGCGGCTGCACGAGATTCGCTCATCACGCAGATCCTGCAAATGGCGGCGCACGTCCGACTCGCGCCCGAGCAATTCGTTGACATCGTCCCTCAGAGCGCCCGTCAGGCTTTTATGGCGGACCCGCAACGCGTCAAACGTTCGCCCAATCTGGCCGAGCATGCCGTGATAAAGGCCGTGCCGATAGAAGTCGGTGAACGGTTCTGGAGTAAACTCCGGGATTTCCGGCTTGCTGGAAAGCGCTGAATGTAGTTCCGCTGTTCGCTTACCGAGTTGGCCGATCGTATCGAGCCGCGTCCCCAGCAGGTCGCGCATGATAACCGGGACGGGCATAGAAGCGGCCGTTAGCAAGTCAACCGACGGATTCATTTCCCGTAATCTCGAATCGTCGGCAGGTATCGTCAGCGCACGTTCGAAATATAGGCCGAGGTGATCGAGCATGTAGTCCCAACCGTTCGTCCCGTTTCTAGCGAAAGAAGTCAACAGACCAAGGGTTGTGGCTTGAGCTCCCTCGTCAAATGCCTCTTGGTATTCGAGGAAGCCGAGGGCTCTCGGCATATTGCAGAAGTCGGTATGCTCCGTGAGGAACTCCATGATTTCGCGATCAGGATTCGGTCCCGGCTCCAGCCGACGGTAGAGCTTGAGCGTGAAATCTTCTCCGAACCGGATGTAAGAGTTCGGCTGATCGGTGGGAATGCGATGAGGGGCAAGGTCAGAGCGTTTCCGCCCCCATGCCTTGCGAAACGCGCGCGTATGGCCGGCTTTCAACTCGCCATTATCGCTCTTGAAACGGCGGCGCTTTACCATTGCACCAAGAAGCGAATTACTGAAATCGGTATCGAATACCGCACCGTAAAGAACGGTCGTTTCGGCCGACATGCCGGCAACTTTTGCCAGCACTGCTTCTCGATTGTCCCGCAGGAGCGTGTCGGCTTTCTCGCCAGAGACGAGCGACAGCGCCACCAGATATGTATCCGGATCCCCGTCGGTGTACTCGATGTCCGTTAAGAGTAGATACCCTCGTGACCCACCGACTGGGATTACATCCTTCAATGAAACTTCACGAATGTGCCGGTTGCGGCCGAGAAACCAGGAACGCTTCGGAAGTAGTCTCGGCAGCAGACGGACCACGCCCGTCCAGGCGGAGTAGGAAAATACGTCCTCAGTTGCTTCAGCCACAAGCGTGGGGACTTCATCCTTGGAACCAACCGCGAGCGACTCCAGGCTCACTTCTTTCGGCTGCATGTGAAACCAATGGAAGGCGTTCGGCCCCAGAGAAAGGAAATACGGCTGGTCGGAGGTAACGGGAAACCTGCTACGTCCGAAAACCTCTACCGGTACCAGACCGGCGTGCCGCGAAAGGTCCAGTTCTACGCTCTGGGCGAACCGGGACAAGTTTGCGACGACCAGAATCTTCTCGTCTTCAAACTGCCGGATAAACGCCAAGACCTTGTTATTGCTGGGGTGCAGAAACTCCAGCGAGCCCCGCCCGAACGCCGCAAACTGCTTGCGCTGCGCAATCATGCGCTTCATCCACCAGAGCAGCGAGTGGGGATTGTTTTGCTGCGCCTCTACGTTGATGGCCTCGTAATGGTATTGCGGGTCGATGTTGACCGGCAGGTATAAACGTTGCGGATTCGCACGTGAGAATCCTGCATTACGGTCGGCGCTCCATTGCATTGGCGTACGGACACCATTGCGATCGCCAAGATAAACGTTATCCCCCATCCCAATTTCATCGCCGTAGTAAATGACAGGCGTTCCTGGAAGAGCGAACAATAATCCGTTCATCAACTCGATCTTACGGCGGTCGTTTTCGAGCAGTGGAGCCAGTCGCCGCCGGATTCCTAGATTGATTCGCATCTGGCGATCGTGGGCATAGCTCCGGTACATATAGTCGCGCTCTTCGTCCGTGACCATTTCGAGCGTCAACTCGTCGTGGTTTCGAAGGAACATCGCCCACTGGCAATTCTCAGGAATAGAAGGCGTAAGCCGGAGGATGTCGATGATCGGATAGCGATCTTCCATCCGCAGCGCCATAAACAGGCGCGGCATGACGGGAAAATGGAATGCCATATGGCATTCGTCGCCGGTCCCAAAATAAGCGACGGAATCTTCCGGCCACTGGTTGGCTTCGGCCAGTAGCATTCGGCCGGTGTACTTCTTATCGACGTGCGTCCGCAATTCCCGTAGTACCCGGTGCGTTTCCGGCAGATTCTCGCAATTTGTCCCCTCGCGCTCGATCAGGTACGGAACCGCATCAAGGCGTAACCCGTCGACGCCCATATCGAGCCAAAAGTCCATGGCAGCGAACATCGCGTCGCGAACCTCCGGGTTGTCCCAGTTCAAATCGGGCTGATGCGAGTAGAACCGGTGCCAGTAGTAGGCCTTTGCGACCGGGTCCCACGTCCAGTTGGAGGTTTCGAAATCCTTGAAGATGATGCGTGTTTCCTTGTAGAGCTCTGGCGTATCGCTCCATACGTAGAAGTTGCGCCAGCGACTCCCGGGCGCGGCACGGCGCGAACGCTGAAACCAGACGTGCTGGTCGGAAGTGTGGTTCAGCACCAACTCGGTAATGACGCGAATGCCACGTCGGTGCGCTTCTTTCAGGAATTTCTGGAAGTCGCCCAGAGTCCCATAAGACGGATGGATGTCGTTGTAATCTGCAATGTCGTATCCATCATCTTTGAGCGGCGAAGGACAGAATGGCAGAAGCCAGATCGCCGTTACGCCCAAATCCTCCAGATAGTCCAGCTTTTGGGAAAGGCCAATGAAGTCTCCGATTCCGTCCGTTACGCTGTCGTAAAACGCGCGTACGTGCACTTCATAGATAATGGCGTCTTTGTACCAAGTGGGATTCGAGCGCAAGTTCATGTCTTGGATTAAGCCCGGGAAATGACTGATCTACTCGGATGCAGTTTAAGACAAATTGGTAGCAGCCGGCTTTAAATCTCGTATTCCGACCCACCGTATTTTAATCGAGCGACTTGCGGAAACGCAGGATACTGAAACTCAGGATGAGCAACGCAAATGCCGCCATGCTGGCCATCTGCGGCCATAACACCGAAAATCCAACTCCCTTCAAATACACCCCTCTGAGGATTACCAGAAAATAGCGAAGCGGGTCCGCATACGACACGATCTGTAGCCACTCGGGCATGCTGCTGATCGGAGATGAAAATCCCGAAAAGATGATCGCCGGCATGATGAAGAAGAAAGCCGAAATCATCGCCTGTTGCTGCGTGGAAGAAACCGTGGAGATGAGCAACCCTGTCCCAAGCATGCAGAGCAGGAACAGCACGGTTCCAGCAGTGAGCACCATCAAACTTCCACGCAAAGGAATGCCAAACCAGAGCGTCCCGACTGCAGTAATAAGAGCGGCATCCATCAATCCGATCAAGAAGAACGGAATCGTCTTGCCAAGGATGAACTCTGACTGGCGGATCGGCGTCACCATGATCTGCTCCAGCGTACCGATCTCCCTTTCCCTCACGACGGCGAAAGCGGTCAGGATGATGATGATGACTAGCATTAGGTTACCCATCACCCCGGGAACAAAGAACCACTGGCTGCGCAGGTCAGGGTTAAACCAGGGACGGTGCTCCACTGACACAGATGGCATTTGTGACGCCATCAATGGTGACGTTCGTCCCAAGGATTCCTGTTGATACGTCTTCGCGAAATCGGCCGCAACCCGGTTCATGTAGCCAACCGCAATCAAAGCCGTATTCGAGTTGCTCGCGTCCACGATCGCTTGTACCGACGCGGTCCCTCCCTTCTGAAGTTCCCGTGAGAAGCCAGAATTGATTTGTAGGGCGAGCACAACATCCCCGCGATCAATCAATGTGTGCAACTCATTCCGGTCCTGGGTACGAACCTGGATGTCGAAATATGGGCTTCCTTCCATCCTGGAAATGAGTTCCCTGCTCTCGGGGCTATTGTCGTAATCCACAATTGCAGTCGATGCATGCTTGATTTCAAGTGTGGCGGCATAGCCGAATATCAACATCTGAAGAATCGGTGGCCCTATCAGGACAAATCGCGTGCGCTTATCCCGGAACACCTGGATGAACTCTTTGATCAGCATCTGCCACAATCGCATCCACATGGCGGTCACCCCAACTGCTTTCTGAATGCACGGGTGGCGACAAGCACGAGCACCGTGGCAAAGATGATCAACGCCAGCAGGTTCGTCCAAAGCAGCACGATCGGAGTTCCCTTCAGGAACACCGCACGAATCATGGCCATGAAGTACCGGGCCGGAATAATATACGTGACCACCTGGATCACGCGTGGCATCTGGTCGATGGGGAAGATAAATCCCGACAACAAGAATGCAGGCAGAAACGTAACGACCATCGACATCTGGCTGGCGGCGAGCTGCGACTTCATCACCACGGACAGCACGTATCCCATGGAGAGCACAACCAGCAGGAAGAGAACCGACGTAAGGAAGAATAGCGACAAGGTTCCTCGAAACGGCACCTGGAACCACCACACGCCAATCGCCGCGCAAAGGAACGTATCCAGCAACCCTATAACAAGGTAGGGTGCCAGTTTCCCAATCATCAGTTCAATGGGCGATATTGGAGTGGAGACAAGTTGCTCCATTGTGCCTCGTTCCCATTCACGAGCGATCGTAAGCGAGGTGAGGAACGTTCCGACAACCGCCATAACGATGGCAATCACTCCTGGAACGATATTCGCCATGCTCTCCAGGTCCTCATTGAACCAAGTGCGCGCGGCGATATTCAAAGAGGCTTCCGGCGACCGTTGCCCACGCCTCTCAATCCACGTAGCTTGAACTCTTCGCGCATAATCCTGACCGAGCGCCTCAACGTAGTTCATTGCCACGTTAGCGGAATTCGCGTCCGTCGCATCCACGATCACCTGCACGGAAGCCATACCGCCGGACTTCACCTTCTCCGAGAAGTCTGGCGCTATCACCACACCGAGCACGCAGTCTCCCCGATCGATACCATCGATCAAATCGCGGTAAGTTTCGACCCCACGGACGATATGGAAGTATTCCGAAGCCTGGAGGCGCTTTAGGAAGTCCTGGCTCTGCTGCGAGCCGTCACGGTCGAAAACGTATGTCCGCACATGTTTAATGTCGAAACTTACGCCATACCCGAACGCCAGCATCAACACCAGAGGCATGATGACCACGATGGCAATCGATCGTGAATCACGGGAAATCTGCACCAATTCCTTCCATGCAATCGCTCGAAGGCGGTGGTAGCGCATTACGCCACCTCCTGCACTTGGTCGCGCGTTGTCAGTGACACGAAGACATCCTCAAGACTGGGAAGGATCTTTTCGAGTTTCCCGACCGTGATGCCCCGCTCTTTGAGTCGTTGCTGGATCGCTGGAACGGATACTTTGGAGTCATTTACAACCACGTGCAGTGCGTTGCCGAACACGGCTACGTCGACGACGTCGCTCCCCTGCAAGGCATCAATGGCATCAGCCAGTCTGTCGCACTCGAGTAACAACAGTTCGCCGTGCATGGCGTTTCGCTTCAGTTCCGCGGGAGATCCCGAGGCAACGATCTTGCCTCGGTAGATAAGGACCAGGCGATTGCAGTACTCGGCTTCATCCATGTAGTGCGTGGTTACGAATACGGTCACGCCATCCCCAGCCATTTGATGGATCAACTCCCAGAACTGCCGGCGCGAAATCGGATCGACACCGGACGTCGGCTCGTCCAGAAAAAGGATTCTTGGCTTGTGCAGCACCGCGCATCCCAGTGCTAGTCGTTGTTTCCAGCCGACAGCGAGCGTTCCTGTCAGCGTGTTCTCGCGCCCTTGCAGCCCGGCCATTTCCAGCGCCCAGTTCGCTCGTTCCGCAAAAACCGATGAAGGCACGTTGTACATCCCAGCGAAGAAGCGAATGTTCTCGAGTACAGTGAGGTCGTTATACAGCGAAAACTTCTGCGACATATAGCCGATCTTCTGGCGTACGATTTCGGGCTGTTTTGCTACGTCGGTTCCGTCCACCGTGGCTACTCCCGAGGTCGGATGCAGGAGCCCGCAGAGCATGCGGATCGTGGTTGACTTCCCCGCTCCGTTTGGCCCCAGGAATCCGAATATCTCGCCGCTTTTCGCCTCAAATGTGATGTGATCCACAGCGGTGAAGTCCCCGAACCGCTTCGTCAGGTCGCGCACCACGACCGAAGTGCCGTTGCCATTCATCGACCTGCCTCTTGTCCGGAAGTCACCGCCCACACAAATACGTCTTCGATACTGGGCGTGATCTCCTCAATCGTGGAGTGCGGCACAGACTTGTCCTCAAGGAGTCGCTTCACCAGTGGTATCTGTTGTCGCGCGTCATCCACCAGCAAGTGCACGCCGTCCCCTACAAGCACGGCGCTGGAGACTCCTGTCGCGCTCGAGAGCGCATCGCGCACGCCACGCGGATCATCTGACTGGACCATCAGAATCGAGTTATGCAAATGTTTCTTTAACGAGTCTGGCGTGTCGCAGAAGAGCAAACGTCCCCTATCCAGCAGTGCGACGCGGTGGCACCGCTCGGCTTCGTCGAGATAAGCCGTGGATGTGAGAATGGCTACACCCTCACCAAGAAGCGAGTACAAAATCTTCCAGAAATCGCGCCGGGAAACTGGATCGACGCCGTTCGTAGGCTCGTCCAGCAGGATCAGCTTCGGGGTGTGAATGAGTGCGCAGACGAGGCCAAGTTTCTGTTTCATCCCTCCCGACAACTTGCCGGCCAGTCGCTTACGGAACCGATGCATATCGGCGGCTTCAAGCAGTTGCAGTGCCCGTTCCTCGCGCGCTTGGGGCTTCACCCCGAAGATATCGGCGTAAAAGCGAATATTCTCGTCAACCGTGAGGTCCTCATACAAACCGAACCGCTGAGGCATGTAGCTGATGTGGTGCTTCACCGCCTCCGCCTGAAAGGCGAGGTCGTATCCGGCGACGATTGCTTTCCCTTTATCCGGAGCGAGAACTCCGGCAAGCATGCGCATGGTAGTCGTCTTCCCTGCACCGTCAGGCCCGACCAAGCCGAAGATCTCTCCATACTTCACATCAAAAGAAAGATCTGCTACGGCCTGGACTCCCGGAAAGGCGCGGGATAGTCCATGCACATCAACCGCAAGTTGGGTCTGCTCTAGCATCTCAGTTGGCAAATTTGATCGTCACATCGGCCGGCATGCCCGGCTTCAATTCATGGTTTGGGTTTTCAACCGCAACTTTCACGCGGTAAACGAGCGCCACCCGCTCCTTGTGCGTCTCCACACTCTTGGGCGTGAATTCTGCTTGTGACGCGATGAACGACACGCGTCCCTTGTAGCGCTTGTCGGGATACGTATCTGTGTGGACACTAGCTTCCTGTCCCAGCCGAATCTTCGCAAGTTCTGTTTCGCTGATATACGCGCGCACCCAGATGTTGTCGAGATCGGCGATACTCACCACCGGAGTTCCCGCAGTGACAACTTCGCCCAGTTCAGCCTGACGAACCAGGATCACCCCACTGATAGGCGAGTCCAGAACAGTGAACCCAAGCCGAACTTTGGACATCCCAGCATTCTGTTTCGCTGCAGCCAGATTGGCGCGGTTCACCGCGATCTGCTCTTTTCGCGTTCCTTCTCGGATTGCGGAAAGGTTCTCTTGCAGCCTCGCGAGGTTCGCCTGCGATCGCTTAAGCGCCGTAGCGGCTGCGTCGCGCGTCTGGGCCGAGATCGCGTCTCGTTTATAGAGAGAGTCATATCGCTCGAAGTCAATCCGCTTTAGCTCAAGATCTGCCTTGGCATCTGCGACGGCCTGTTCGGCGGCCCTAACGTCCTGATCACGCCCCCCAGCCGTGGCAAGTTGTAATTCGGCCGCGCGCGTGCGGATCATGGCATCGTCGATGGCTACCTGTTGGCGATAATCGGAGTCGTCCAACTTGGCGATGAGGTCTCCGCGATTGAGCGTCATGCCCTCTTGGACCGGAAGCTCAACGATCCGGCCCTGAGTACGGAAACCAACTACGCTTTCGTGCGCTTCAATGTTGCCCGAAAGGACGACCTGATCTTTCGGTTGCTTCCCGTTACTACTGCGACGGTACGCAAAAATGCCGGCAGCAATTGCAGCGATGAGCACAATGGGAATAATCACGCGTTTCATTGATGTTTCCTCAGTGCGATCCCAAGTATTGCGAGTAAGTGTTCTCGGTATTGCCAAGTGCGCGAGACAGCATGATGCGAGCGTCTGCGTGATGTGTCAGGGCCACAATGTGGTTCTGCTGGGCTCGCGCAAGTGAATCCTGGGCGTTGACGACTTCCACGTTGTTCGTCACGCCGTTCTGAAATCGATATTTCGCAAGGTCGAGTTCCTTCTGTGCGAGGTCGAGCCCCGCAACTGCAACCGTTACCTCTTCCGTCGCGGAGTCAAGGCGCAGAAGAGCCTGCCGGATGTCCTGCTCAATTCCGAGTTTCATGTCAGCGGCTTGCCTCGAAATTCGATCAAGACGTGCTTCCAGTTCTTTCCGCTCTCCCTGCCGATCGCGATCAAACACGGTAAAAGAAAGCGAGAGTTGCGCTGCACCTGTTCCCGTTATCTGGGAGAATGTGCGCCCAATCCCTCCGTAGTTTGCGTTTGCGCTCAGGCGTGGATAGAAACGCGCGTTTGACGCCTTCACCTGTTCATTCAGAACATCGCGTTGTTTTGCCAACGCCTGGTAATCAGGACGCGTATCCAATGCGTTGGCGAGAGCCTCCTCCGGCGTGGGCATTGGGACGTTCGTCGCCGATAGCTTCTCTGCGAGTTCGATAGGGGTTCCCGGAGAGAGCCCAATGTTGCGTGCCAGCACCAGGAGGCTTTCCTTCGCGGCGTTGCTGGCCTGAACTAAGCCCTGCTTCTCGTGAGCTAGCTGAACTTGCGCCCTGAGCACATCGATCCCGGTCGCGACACCCGCGTCTCTCTGATCAAGAGCAAGCTGATATAGCACCTGCGCCGTATCGACTCGAGACTTCGCAGATTCGGTAAGCGCCGCTGCCGACTGGCAACTCAAATACAAGGAGGCGACATTCCGTATCACCTGATCCCGAGCATCCTGATAATCGCTGCGAACCGCCTTGACGCTCTCCTTCGCAGCCCGCGATGCGTGAAGCGCGGTTAGATCCAAAATGCTTTGATCCGCGCTTGCCCGAAAATCGTAGGTAGTGAAAGGCCCCACTACGTCGGGAAGCCCCGGAAAGCTGATTCCCTGTGCACGCAGGTTGCGAGTCTGGATGGTTATCGGCGTGTCTATGCGTACCCGCGGATAAAGTGCTGATTGGCGTCGCTCTGCGGTACCACGTGCCTCGGCCACCCGACTGTCGGCGACAAGCACCGCCAAGTTCGACTTCAATCCGCGCTGGATGGCATCTTCCAGCGTCAAGCGCAACGGCGCTGTCTGTGACCAACCCGGCACTGCAACCAGAAAGATAGCTGTTAGCTTAAGTCCGATTCGATACATGCTGATTCTCGCTTCAGGCAACATCCGGTTACTTCTTTCGTTGCGTCTTTACCGGCATGGGTACCCGCATTCCACTCCACATGACTTCGAAGGTCCGTTTCAGAATTCCCGTGATCGGCTCTGCTGGATGCAGTGACCAGAGCAGGAGCGTTCCAAACATGCACTGCTGAAATGTGCGCGCGAGTTCGTAAGCTTCCATGTCGGTCCGAATTTCATTTCGTGACTGACCTATTTCAAGAATCTGCGCGAGTATCCGCCGTCCGCGGTCCGCGATCTGCTCCCGCACCACCTTGCGCACTTCCTCGCTGCTCATGAAAGAAGCCAGCATGCTGCGCGCAAGTTCGGGCGTGCTTGACGGCAAGACCAGAAGATCTTCTGCCATGGAGCGTACTAATTTGCGAATCGGCTCTTCGCCAGCGGTGGCCTGCTCCAGGCATAGTTCGACGCGGCCGATCTGGCGCGAAGCGAAATAAAGCAGGACGTGATCTTTGCTCGGGAAATAGTTGAAAAATGTCCCCTTTGCCACATCAGCGGCCTCGGTGATCTCTTCCACCCGCGTGGAGGCGAATCCGTTCTTCGCGAAGAGTTGCAGAGCTGAGTGAAACAGCTTGTCGCGAGTTTCATTGCGCTTCCGCTCGCGCCGCCCGACCGGCGTTGCGAGGGATGTCGAATTTGGCTTAATGACCACAGTCCATATTTGACTATTGGTCATATTTAGTTGTCAAGTCATTTTTGTGAGAGTGGTAAGGTAACGTTGATGGATCTCATTTTCAGTCCAGTGGAAATCCGCGTGCTCGGCTCCTTGATGGAGAAGGACATCACCACTCCGGATTACTACCCTCTCTCACTGAATGCCCTCGTAAACGCATGCAATCAGAAGTCGAACCGTGAGCCGGTGATGGAACTCGACGACAACAGCGTGCGCGATGCTCTCAGTTCATTGGCGGAGAAAAGGTTGGCTGGTCCTACCAGCAGTGCAGATTCGCGGGTCACCAAGTACGAACACCGCATGCAGGAGGTCTTCAACTTTACTCGGCGCGAAACGGCGATCATCTGCGTCCTCCTGCTTCGCGGGCCACAAACTCCGGGCGAACTTCGTGGACGCACCGAGCGAATGTTCCAGTTCGAAGATCTTGCCGATGTGCAGGCGACGCTCCAGAAACTCATGCAGCGCGAACCATCGCTCGTGAAAGTGCTGCCTCGTCAACCCGGAACCAAGGAAGCGCGTTACATGCACCTATTCTCAGGCGACATCGAGTCATACGAGGTTCCCGCAGCAGCACCCCCGACTCAAGCGGTTTCGGATGATCGACTGGTCCATTTGGAGGGCGAGGTCTCCACGCTTCGCCAGGAAGTGGCGGAACTGAGACAGCAAATTGCCGAGATGAAGAAGGTTTTCGAGTAATTGCGCAAATGTAATACTTTTGTCTTGTCACCGATAACTACTTGATCATCTTCGTAGTATCGGATCGTGACAACATCGCCATCTTTCCCCGTTCATCCCAAAGGCACGAAAGCACGTATTCTTCTTACCTCCGTTTTTGGTCCCTACGCTCGCGACGATGAGTATGGCAGCCGCTTCATTAATCCGATGGAGCTCTACCACAACCAGGTGACGCGCGCGCAGGGCAGCTTCTCGTTGCGTATGTTCCACCGCTCGTGGGGCATCATGATGATCCAGCGCAACATCTCCGCGCCCTGCACGGTGCTGGACTTCCCTACCCTGGAAAAGTTCGAGTGCGAGTTGCTCGAAAATCACTACGACGTGGTTGGTATCTCTTCCATCATCGCGAACGTCGGAAAAGTTCGCGAGATGTGTAAGCGCGTGCGGAAGATTGCGCCGAAGGCCACGATCATAGTTGGCGGACACGTGGCGGCGATCCCCGGACTCAGCCACATGATCGACGCCGACCACATCGTGAGAGGCGAGGGCATTTCCTGGATGCGCCGTTATCTCGGCGAGGACGAGACCGCGCCGGTGCAGCATCCTGCCATAGTTTCGGGATTCAAGATGCGCGTGATGGGGATTCCAATTCCCGAACGGCGCGGCCAGACAGCGGCAACGATTATTCCTTCTGTCGGATGTCCGATGGGCTGCAATTTCTGCACCACGTCGGCGTTTTTCGGCGGCAAGGGTAAAGCCGTTCACTTCATGAAAACCGGCGAGCGGTTGTTCGAAGTAATGGAGGACATGGAGCGGAAACTCGGCGTGAGTTCGTTCTTCATGATGGACGAGAACTTTCTGCTGAACCGTCCGCGCGCGATGGAACTGCTCGACCGCATGCGTAAGGGCAATAAAGCGTGGGCGTTATATGTGTTCTCGTCGATGAACGCCATCAGGCAGTACACGATTACGGAGCTTGTTGAGCTTGGGATTTCGTGGGTATGGATGGGTCTGGAGTCCCCGAATTCTAAATATGAAAAGCTAAAAGACGCGGACACCATCAAGACAGTGAAGGAACTGCGTGCGCACGGAATCAAGCTGCTGGGGTCGACGATCGTCGGCCTGGAGCATCACACGCCGGAGAACATCCGACAGGAAGTGGAGTACGCCGTGAGCCACGGGACGGACTTCCACCAGTTCATGCTCTACACGCCGGTTCCGGGGACGCCGCTGTTCAAACAGATGTCCGACGAAGGGCGAATGCTAGACGGCGTGGACTTGGCCGATATCCACGGACAATTCAAGTTCAACTTCAAACATTCGGCGATCTCGCGCGAGCAGTCGAAGAACTTCCTCGACTGGGCGTTCAAGTACGACTTCGACACAAATGGACCAAGCGTGTACCGCATTTCGCGAACCATGCTCGAAGGATGGAAGCGGCACAAGAACGATCCGGACAAGCGCGTCAGGGCACGGTTTGAAGACGAAGTCGCGAACCTACGGACAACCTACAACGCGGCGCTGTGGGCGATGGAGAAGCGGTTGAAGAACGTGAATTCGGCGGTCAGCCAGAAGATTCGTGACCTCCGCAAGGAAGTGGAGGGTGAATTCGGATTCATGTCGCGGCTGACACGGGCGGTGGTAGGCCCGGTGCTGTTGATCTCGTCAAAGCTGGAAGACCGGCGATTGGCGAAGGGCCGCACGTACGAGCCCCCCACGTTCATCGAGCGGCATCACTGGACGACGGTCTAGAATCAATCGTTCGACACTTCATCCAGTACTTCACCTTTGGGTGATAGTAACTTGATGTGCATCGCTATCTGACCGTTCGCATGCGTTGAGCAACTGAGGCACGGGTCGTAGGCTCTCACCACTGCCGAGACCCGGTTCAGCATGCCTTCCTCGATCTTGTCACCTTTCACGAAGTGCTCCGCGACCTGGTGGACGCTCTTCCCTATCGCCAGGTTGTTGTGTCCGGTGGCAACGATCAGGTTCGCCCAGGTGATCACCCCCTCATCGTTCACCTTATAGTGATGGATGAGCGTTCCCCGTGGAGCCTCGATCATCCCGACACCCTCCGGTGCATTCACGCCGCCAGTCGCACGTACATGCGGATCGAGAATCACCGGATCATTCAAGAGCAGTTCGATTTTTTCCAGGGCGTAGATAATCTCGATCAACCGCGCATAGTGGTAGAGGAACGCGCTATGGACAGGCGAGCCAAAGCGCTGGCGGAACGTCAGCAGTTCGGCATCTGCCTTTGGTGTACCGCAGCGCTCAACCACATTCAAGCGTCCCAGCGGACCCACCCGGTAAATGCCCTTCGGGAACCCACGCGGCTTGAAATATGGCGCCTTCAGATACGACTCTCGCAGACTCGCCTCGCCGATCCACGTCGCATAATCCTCAGCCGGAATCTGGTCATGTGATACTTCTCCCGTCTCACTGCGAAAACGAAGAGCGCCGTCATACAACTCAAGGTTCCCATAAGGATTGACCAACCCGGCGTACATCGTCGGTGTCGAGCCGAAGAACTCTACTTCTTCCTGGTAGTCACTCACCACCGCCTGGAAAAGCTTCAACGCCCGGTCGACGATCGCCTTCATGTTGGGTACGTCAAAGAACAAACGGTCGCGGACCTGTTGCGATAGCGGGCTGGCGACTCCCCCTGGCACAATCCACGATGGGTGTACTCGCTCACCAGCCAGGCTTTCGATGATGTGCAGCCCGAATTTGCGCAGTTCAATTCCATCTCGCGCGAGGTCCGGATGATTTGCCACAACCCCTAGCACATTTCTTGTGGCTGGGTCGGAATCCATACCAAGCAGGAAATCAGGCGCTGCAAGATAGAAAAAACTGAGCGCATGTGACTGAACGAACTGCGCGCAGTGGACCAGTTCGCGTAGCTTTCGCGCTGCTGGCGGAATACGGAGCGCCATGATCGAGTCGCACGCCTTCGAGGACGCGAGCGCATGGCTTATTGGGCAAATTCCACAAATGCGCGAAGTAATGCCCGGCATCTCGTAAAACGGACGGCCCTCGGTGAACTTCTCAAAACCCCGCACCTGCGTCACGCTGAACTCCGTTCCCGCGACGGCTCCCTTCTCATCGAGTTGAATAGCCACTTTCGCGTGGCCTTCGATCCGGCTGACGGGTTCAATGACGATTCGTTTCGTAGCCATGTGCTTTCCTTATCCGAACTTCACCACAAGGTTGGGGTCTGGTTTGCCGCTTTCAAGGAGGTCCGTCAAAAGCGACGAAATGGATTTCGCGGGCGGAGGGCATCCCGGCAATGTGAGGTCCACCTTCACGTATTCCCGCAACGGACGTGCCTGCTTCAGCAACGCCGGCACCTTTTCACCCGGGATCACATGATTTTCCTGAGTGTTCTCCACATAAATGCTGTGCAGCATCTTGTTCACCGGCAGCGAATTACGCATGGCCGGGACATTGCCGGCGACCGCACAGTCGCCCAACGAGATCAGCACCTTCGTGTGTTGCCGGATCTTCTGGATCTTGTTGAGGTCGTCCTGCGAACTAATCGCACCTTCCACCAGGGTTACATCCACTTCCTCGGGAAACTCCTGCGCATCGACCAGCGGCCCGTAGACGATATCGATCTTGCGCGCCAGCGGGATGATTGCGGCGTCCATATCCAGAAGCGACATGTGGCAGCCGGAACAGCCGTCGAGCCAGACTGTGGCAACCTTCACCTTCTTCATGCGATTACCGCCTTTCTACGGCGCACCAGCTGATCCAGATTGTCCGTACGCTTCACCATCTCCTCTACGGCTTTATGTTTCTCGGACAGTGCGCCCGTCGGGCACGCCTGCACGCACTTGCCGCAGTTTGTACAGGTGTGTGCGTCACCCCACTTGCTGTTCAGCTCGCTGACGATACGTGCATTGATGCCGCGTGAGTTCATCTCCCAAACGTGGGCGCCCTCGAGTTCCGCACAAACGCGCACGCACCGGGTACACAGGATGCAACGGTTGTGATCGAGTACAAATCTCGGGTGCGACGCGTCCAGTGACAGTTTCGGGTAGTTGTACGCAAACCGGACAGTCGCGACGCCCATCGAAGTCGCCATGGCCTGCAATTCGCAATGCCCATTCGAAACACACACTGAGCAGATGTGGTTTCTCTCCACCAGCAGAAGTTCGATCGCGATACGCCGGTACCGGGCCAGTTTCGGCGAGTTCGTCGTCACGGACATTCCGTCCTGGATCGGCGTGGTACATGCGGGTAACAGCCGGTCGATTCCCGAAACCTCCACAATGCACAAGCGGCACGCTCCAACCGGCGTGATGCCATCGAGGTCGCAGAGCGTCGGAATGTATTTCCCTTCGGCCTTCGCTGCCTGAAGGATCGTCTGACCTTCATCGGCGCTGATCAATTCGCCGTCGATTCGGATGGATACTTTTTTCTTGGCCAAGTTGCGCTCCTTTAACTCGCTGGGACCACTTCCACGTCACATCTCAGGCATCGGCACGCTTCCTCGAGCGCCTCTTCCTGGGTAATGCACCGCACCACTTCCTGCTCCGAGGTGGCGCGCGCTGGGGCAGCGGTGTGATGTCCTGAATGACGATGTGCCTGGCTGGGCTCTTCGGGCGGCAGCATGCTGTACTCCACATTCGGAAACAACTCGCTCCAGCGGGAGGTTTCCATCAATTGAGTATCGATATTCCGCGCTGCCAGCTTGCCGTAAGCCATGGCGTTCGAAACGTTTGACGCTCCGGTAATTACGTCACCGCCCGCATAGAAGCGCGGACGGCTTGTCTCGAGGGTGAACCGGTTCACCTCAATCGTTCCTGACTCCTTCAGGCTCAGTCCTGACGCCCGCGCAAAATCAAGATCAACTGTCTCGCCCACGGCATAGATCACAGAGTCGCAGTCGTAGCGTTGAATCTCATTGGTATTGATCGGCTTGCGGCGGCCGGATGAATCGTATTCACCGAGCCGTGTCTTCACGATCTCGATACTCTTGATATTCCCCTTCTGGTCGCCAAGAACGCGGTGCGGCGCCGCCAGGAAGACAAACTTTACGCCTTCCTCCCTCGCCGCCCGTGTCTCTTCTTCGATGGCCGGCATGTCTTTGCGTTCGCGGCGGTAGAAGACGGTCACGTCGGCGCCGCGACGCAGCGCCGTACGTGCCGAGTCGATCGCAGCGTTGCCGCCGCCGATGACGGCGACCTTCTTGCCGATCGACACCTCGTCACCTTTCGCTACTGCTTCAAGGAAATTAAGCGCGGGATACACGCCCTTCAATTCCGTCCCCGGCTGGTATACCCACGACTCCTTCCACGTGCCGATCGAGATGAAAACGGCGTCGTACCGGTCGTCGAGGTCGTTCAGCGGAACGTCGAAACCTACGCGCGTGTTGAAGACAAACTTCACCCCGAGATGCTCGATAAGTTCGATCTCCCGCTTCAGCACCTCTTTTGGCAGACGGTACTGAGGCAAGGCGAACCTAAGCATTCCACCTGCTTCAGGCATTGAGTCGTAAATCGTAACGTCGTGTCCGAGCAGCGCCAGGTAGAACGCCGCTGTCAATCCGGCCGGACCGGCACCTGCAACTGCAATTTTGCGTCCGGTCGAGGGCAGCTTCCGCGCCGCGATCCGCGCAAACGCCTTCTTATAGTCGTCGCTCAAGAGGATGGAATCGGCAATGAACCGATGCACCTCTCGCATGTTCACTGATTCATCCAGCATCTGGCGCCGGCAGCGACTGTCGCACGGATGCTGGCACACGCGCCCGGTAGATGCCGGCAACGGGTTGTCCAGAAGAACGGCCTCAAACGCATCTTCGAGGCGGTTCTCTTTATAAAGTTGCAGAAAACGCGGAATGTTCATGTGCAGCGGACAACTGTTCTCGCACGGCGAAAGCGCAAGCTCTTCGCATACACCCGCGGCGCAGCGACGAGAAACAATGTGGTCCTCAAATTCCGCCCGGAAGTGCCGCAGGGTCGTCAGCACAGGATTGGGCGCCGTTTGACCTAATCCACACAGCGAACAATCGCGGATGTAACGGCTGAGTTCGTCGAGCAAATCTATATGCCGCGGTGCGCCTCCTCCCTCCGTGATCTGGTTCAGGATGCGCAAGCACTTATTCAGTCCCACCCGGCAAGGAATGCATTTACCGCACGATTCCGAGTGCGTGAACTCGATGAAGTAACGGGCGACATCAACCATGCAGTTGTCTTCGTCCATCACCACCATGCCGCCCGACCCCATGATCGAACCCAGAGCGCCGAGCGACTCGTAGTCCACCGCCGTGTCAAACATGTCGTGGGGGATACATCCGCCTGACGGTCCGCCAGTCTGAATCGCCTTTACCTGCTTTCCGTTCGGGCCGCCCTCGCCAATGTCGTACACAAACGTCTTAAGCGGAGTGCCCAGGGGCATCTCCACGAGCCCGGTGTTCTGAACCTTTCCGACGAGCGAAAACACCTTGGTGCCTGCGCTACGGGGGCTCCCCGTCTCCGTAAACCACGCCGGACCCTTCATGACGATCGGCGCAATGTTGTACCAGGTTTCAACGTTATTAATGTTCGTAGGGCGTCCCCACAGGCCCTTTTGTGCTGGAAACGGCGGACGCGGACGCGGCCTGCCCGCCTGCCCCTCGAGAGATGCGATCAGTGCGGTTTCTTCACCACACACAAACGCGCCTGCGCCTTCCACCAGTTCGATGTCGAACTTGAACCCACGCCCAAGGATGTTCTCACCAAGCATTCCGTACTCGCGGGCCTGCTCGATCGCGCGATTCAGGCGGTGAACCGCAAGTGGATACTCCGCGCGAACGTAAATGATTCCCTGCGTCGCGCCCATCACGTAGCTGCCGATGATCATGCCTTCCAGCAACGCATGTGGATCACTCTCGATTTCGTTCCGGTTCATGTACGCGCCCGGATCGCCCTCGTCGGCATTGCAGATGATGTACTTGTGATCCGCTACTGCCTTCGCAAGAAACTCCCACTTGTTACCGGTGAGGAATCCTGCCCCGCCGCGGCCGCGCAACTTCGACGCCTTCAGTTGTTCGATCACCATCTCCGGCTTGGCTTCAATCAGCACTTTGTAGAGTGCCTGGTAACCACCGATCGCAATGTACTCTTCAATATCGTCCGGATTGATGAATCCGCAGTTCCGCAGAACGATCTTCTTCTGGCCTTTGAAGAACGGCACGTCGAACCAGTTCGGCACCTCGGGATAGCCATGCCCGTAGCGGATGATTGATGTGATGTGCTCCCATTCTTCGATCTTGCAGTAGATCAGGTCGGGAGACACCAGCCCTGTAGAAAGATCGTGCAGGATTCGCGGGACGTCGTTGGGCTGCACCCTGCGTAGAACCAGCACTGGCTGTCCGGGCATGCGGATGGTAACCAGCGGTTCCTGGAAGCACGGACCAAAGCAGCCCACTCCGGCCAGGATGATGTCGGCTCCGCTGCGCTCGATTTCCTCAGTAAACGCATGATAGACACCTTCCGCTCCATTGCCCCGGCCGCAGGTTCCCATCCCCACCGTGATACGCGGCATCGCCGGCACCAGTCGTGCCATTCCCATTTCCCGCACTTCGTTGAAAACGCCAATGTCTTGAATGCGGCCCATCAGTCATTCTCCCGCTCTATGTTCTCGATCTCGCGCTGTAGAGTCCGTTCATTCATGTGTCCGCAGATGCGGTGATTAATCTCGACCACCGGTGCCAGCGCGCACTGGCCAAAGCACGCCACGGTTCGCACTGTGAACTTCTTGTCCGCCGTGGTCATCAGCATCTTGTCGCCTTCCGTGGAATCGCTTGTATTCTCGAGTCCCAGCCCCAGTTCAAGCCTTACGCTCTGCAGCAGGTTTCTTGACCCACGCGTGTGACACGCCGTGCCGCGGCATATGCAAATCGAGTTCTCGCCCTGCGGTTGCAGGTTAAACAGCGCGTAGAACGTCACCACGCTATATATGTGCGAGAGTGGAATGTCGGTCTTGTAGGCGATGTAGCGCAGCGTTTCCATTGGAAGATACTTGTGCGGGTTGTGTTCCTGCACCGCTTCGAGTATCCCCAACAGTGCTCCAGGGCGACTGCCTTTATTGGCAATGACCTCATCAATGAATGCCTGCTCTTTCAGATTTCGGCGCTCTTGCACCACGGTAGGCATAGCTGTCCTTTCAAGCTTTGTCGGCAATAGGGGCTCATCGTGACCCGGGAGGCGGGGTGACCGGGCCTGGTCCTTCATGCAAGCGGACGTGATACTGGTGTGTTCTTACGTCCGCCGCGAATCCTGCGTAACGGATTTACGTGCGCTCTCCTGTCCAAAGGCACACGCATGGTCGCAGTCTTCAGATCGGTCGCTCCGAGGGCTGAATGTGGAGCGCCACTGCGCCTAAATGTTCAGCATCAGCATCGAACCAAACATGGCCCCTCGCAGTGATGGGAGTCACGTGGAGGCGTGCGACAGAACGCCAGAACCCGCTTTCCCTACGGCACGAAAGCCCCCGGCTGTCCTACGTCACCTCGCATCCTTATAATGTTCGGCAGCGAAGTGTGGGTCAGGGCAGTGGGTCCCGTCACGAAAGGTCAAACTTGAAGCTGCTCCAGAACTACGTGGATGGTCGGTTTGTGTCCGCAAACTCCACCTTCCCCGACATCAATCCTGCCGACGGCACCACCATCGCCGAGGTCTCTGAGGCCACTCCGGAGCTCGTCGACGAGGCCGTTCAGTCGGCTCATCGCGCAGTCGATCACGAATGGGGAAAGTCCAAGGTTCGCGAGCGCGCCGCCATGCTCTACAGAATTGCGGACGCTATCGACTCCCGTTTCGACGACTTTGTTCAAGCCGAGGTCGCCGATACCGGCAAACCCATTTCGCTTGCCTCCAAGCTCGACATCCCACGCGGCGCAGCAAACTTTCGCGTATTTGCCGATATGATCAAGACCGCCGCTCTTGAAGCCTTTGAAACCGAAACTCCCGACGGCCGTACCGCCCTCAATTACGCCGTCCGAAAGCCGATGGGTGTTGTTGGCATCATAACTCCGTGGAACCTTCCTCTTCTCCTTTTGACTTGGAAGGTCGCACCCGCGCTCGCGTGCGGAAACGCCGTAGTAGTCAAACCGTCGGAAGAGACTCCCGCCAGCGCCACCCTGCTTGCTGAAGTCATGCAGCAGGCCGGAGTCCCCAACGGCGCCTTCAACCTCGTCCACGGATTCGGTCCCAACTCTGCCGGTGAAGCTCTCGTACGCCATCCCGACGTGGACGCCATCACCTTCACCGGCGAATCGCGTACGGGCGCCGAAATCATGCGGGCCTGCGCACCACACGTGCGTCCGGTCTCGTTCGAACTCGGCGGCAAGAACGCAGCTATCGTCTTCGCCGATTGCGATCTAGACGAAACCATAGCGGGTCTGGCTGAAGCGGTTTTCACCAACACCGGACAAGTCTGCCTCTGTGCCGAGCGTGTTTACGTGCAGCGCTCGATCTTCGATGAATTTGTATCCGCGCTGAAGAAGAAAGCCGAAAGCCTGAACGTCGGATGGCCTACCGACCCTGCTACGAACTTCGGCCCGCTCATTTCGGCTTTACACCGTGACAAAGTTCTTTCCTATTACCGGCTTGCGCGTGAGGAAGGCGCGACCGTTGTCACCGGCGGTGACGCGCCCCACTTCGCAGACGCCCGCGCGAACGGCTTTTACGTGCAGCCCACCATCTTCACCGGACTCAATGAATGCGCGCGCTGCGTGACGGAAGAGATCTTCGGACCCGTTTGCAGCATCACTTTCTTCGACTCGGAAGAAGAAGCGATCGCGTTGGCGAACAACACCAAGTACGGACTTGCCGCTTCCATCTGGACGCAGAACCTCAAGCGCGCCCATCGCGTCGCACGCCAGATGAATGTCGGCATCACCTGGGTTAACTGCTGGTTCCTGCGCGATCTCCGCACGCCCTTCGGAGGTGTGGGCCTATCCGGTATCGGCCGTGAGGGCGGCATTCATTCGCTCAATTTTTATTCGGAACTGAACAACATCTGCATCAGGACATAAACATGGCTAGCACCGTACTGGAAGGGAAAGCAAAACCCCGAGGCAAGTATCCGCACATCAAGCGCGCCGGAGACTTCCTCTTCGTCTCGGGCACCAGTTCTCGCCGTTCCGACAACACGATTGCCGGCGCCAAAGTTGACGCCATGGGCACCACGCAACTGGATATCCGCGAGCAGACCCGAGCCGTGATCGAGAACATTCGTGACATCCTCGCCAGCGCCGGTGCCAATCTCAAAGATGTGGTCGAAATCTCCACGTTTCTTGTCAACATGAATGACTTCGGCGGGTATAACGAGGTCTACGGTGAGTTCTTCGACTACGACGGTCCCGCTCGCACCACAGTTGCTGTTCACCAGTTACCGCATCCGCATTTGCTCATTGAAATCAAGGCAGTGGCATACAAGCCAATCAAGGATTAGAAAATGCCATCGATTGCGACGCTGAAAGCTTTCAACCTCCAGAAGTGGATCAAAGAACACAAGGACAAACTCAAGCCGCCTGTCGGCAACGCGCAGGTCTGGGAAGACGGCGAGTTCATGGTCACCGTAGTCGGAGGACCCAACCAGCGCCGCGACTTTCACGACGATCCTACCGAGGAATTCTTCTATCAGCTAAAAGGCGACATCGTCCTTCGCCTCATGCAGGAACCCGGCATGCCGCCGTTGGAAGTTCCCATCCGTGAAGGAGAAGTCTTCCTGCTTCCGAAGCACGTGCGCCACTCGCCTCAGCGAAAGTCTGACACCATCGGCCTCGTCATCGAAATGCCGCGGCCAGAAGGTGCACTCGACGCATTCGAGTGGTATTGCCCGAACTGTCATCAACTCATTCATCGCGCCGAGGTGCGGCTCAAAAGTATCGTCAAAGATCTTCCACCGCTCTTCGAAGCCTTCTACGGCAACGAGGACGCCCGGCGCTGCAAACATTGTGGGACGGTACACCCAGGCAGGTCATAACAGAAGATGCCGACCATCGATATCCATACTCACTTCTTCCCCCAGCAGTGGCCCGATTTCACGGAGCAATTCGGCACACCTGACTGGCCATCCATCAGACACACCGAGCCCGGCAAGGCGGTCATCATGCTGGGAAACCGCGAGTTCCGTCGCATTTACTCAGCCTGCTGGGATCCGCAACTCCGTCTCGAGGAAATGGATCGCGACGGCGTCGACGTGCAATTGATGTGCGCGACTCCTGTCCTGTTCTCGTATCAGCGTCCGGCGGAACATGCCCTGGAGGTCGCGAAGTTTTTCAACGACGCCGCCTTAGAACTGTGCAGTAGCAACCCTTCTCGCTTGAAGGCGCTGTGCCAGGTTCCGCTGCAGGACATCGATGCTGCGTGCAAGGAACTCTCTCGCTGCATGAAGGCCGGTCACCTTGGCGTCCAGATCGGAAATCACGTCGGCGAAAAAAATCTCGACGATCCTGGCGTTCTCACCTTTCTCCAGCATTGCGCAAACGAAGGCGCCGCCGTTCTCGTACATCCGTGGGACATGATGGGACGCGATCGCATGACGAACTACATGCTTCCTTGGACTGTAGCCATGCCTGCGGAAACCCACCTTGGTATAGTGTCGCTGATCGTAAGTGGTGCGTTCGATCGCCTGCCGAAATCACTGCGCCTCTGTTTTGCCCACGGGGGTGGAAGCTTCGCCTTCCTGCTTGGCCGCCTTCAGAATGCGTGGGAGCACCACCCCATTGCTCGCGGCTGCTGCGAACGTTCGCCGAAGGAATACGTCGACCGCTTTTATGTCGATTCGGCCGTCTTTGACGAGCGCGCGCTCAAGTTTCTCATCGAGACAATGAGCGAAGACCGCGTCGTTCTCGGCTCCGACTATCCCTTCCCTCTCGGCGAAGAGCATGTCGGACGCCTGGTTCGCGAAAGCCACCTGCCAGTTGCGGTAAAAACAAAGATCCTCGGCGATAACGCCGCTCAATGGTTGAATCTTCCTGTGACACAGAAAAAGACAGATACCGCACCCCTCCCGGCTGAGATCGGATGTCCCTTCAAAGGCGAAGGAAGTAAGGCCAGTTTTACCGATATCGATCAAACCTCCGTCGAAAAGCTGCTCACCTATGGCTCCTACCTGAAGATCTCCGATCTGTTGGCTCTTCAGGAGCTGAAGTCGTCACCGCCAAAGCACGACGAGCTTTTGTTCATCATCATCCACCAGACATACGAACTCTGGTTCAAGGAACTACTCCACGATCTCGATGCCATCGTCGCCAGCATGAAGGCCGTCGCCGTGAACTCGGCATCACGCGACGAAGTCTATGAAGCAGCGCGTCTGCTGCGCCGCTGCACTGAAATTATGCGCGTACTGGTTTCGCAGTTCACCATCCTCGAGACCATGCTGCCCACTCATTTCCTCGCGTTCCGCGGCAAGCTTGAGCCAGCCAGCGGATTTCAGTCCGAGCAGTTCCGGGAAATCGAGTTCGTCTGCGGCATGAAGGACGCGAAGCTCCTTCACCATCACGAGCACGCGCCACAAGCTCATGCCCGGCTTCGCCGCCGCATGGAAGAGCCTTCTCTTCATGACGTCTTCTTCGACGCCTTGCATTCAATCGGCAAGCTGAAGACACCGCGACCAGAGTCGAACTTTGACGAACGGGCCGAGGCCATCCGGGACCTCTACGAAGATGAACGCAATTATCGCGACTGGCTGGATGTCTGCGAACGGCTCACGGAGTTTGACGAACTCGTCGTCGGTTGGCGCTTGCGTCACATCCAAATGGTGGAACGCACTATCGGACTCCGCATGGGTACCGGAGGCAGCGAAGGATCTTCCTATCTACGCACCACTCTCGATAAGCGCTTCTTTCCCGAACTTTGGCAGGCTCGCACCATGTTGCGGCAACCGGAAGGCGAATGAGCAAGGGAGCAAAGGAAATCACGCTTATCGGCTCCGGACTCGCTGGGCCGCTGCTTGCTATTTCGCTCGTTCAGCGCGGCTTTTCCGTCCGCATCTTTGAGCGCCGTCCCGACATGCGCAGGGTGCGCATCAGCGCCGGGAGATCGATCAATCTCGCCCTTTCCACCCGCGGCATTCATGCGCTAACCGAAGCTGGCCTCTGGAACGAGATGAAGAAGATCATCGTCCCCATGAAGGGCCGTATGATGCACTCCGTCGCCGGTGAGCTCACGTTTCAACCCTACGGAAAGGACGAAAGCGAGGTCATCAACTCTATCTCGCGCGCCGACCTGAACATTGCTTTGATGAATGCCGCGGAAAAACGGGGAGTGAAGATTGAGTTCAATCAGCGCTGCGTTGGCTACGACACCCGGACTGGCGACATTACCCTGCGCGACGCCGAATCTCACTCGGATCGTGCCGTCGCTTCCGACATTGTCATCGCGACGGATGGAGCAGCATCAGCTGTTCGCTCGGAAATGCTCTCCATTCCGCGGTTCAACTTCTCGCAGCAGTATCTCGATTACGGCTACAAGGAGCTGACGATCCCGGCTGGCCCCGGCGGCAAGCCCGCTATTGAAACCAATGCGCTCCACATCTGGCCACGCGGAACATACATGCTGATCGCGCTGCCAAACATCGACGGTAACTTCGCATGCATTTTGTTCCTTCCGTTCGAGGGGCGCGACAGTTTCGCTGAACTCAGTAGCGAAGGAAAGGTGCAGCGCTTTTTCGAGGAGCGATTTCCAGATGCCGTGGCGCTTATGCCGCAGCTTACCGAGAATTACTTTTCCAATCCTGTGGGCGCCATGGTCACAATCAAGTGTTCTCCCTGGCACCTCGACGGACGAGCGCTCCTTCTGGGCGACGCAGCGCACGCCATTGTTCCCTTCTTCGGACAAGGTTTGAACTGCGCTTTCGAAGACTGCTCCATATTCCTCGAACTGCTCGACCGGCACGGTCCGGACTGGCAAACGCTCTTCGACAAATTCCATACTGCGCGCAAGGAGAACACCGACGCGATTGCCGACCTCGCCATCGAGAACTTCGTCGAGATGCGGGACCAAGTCGCTGATCCGCATTTCCTGTTCAAGAAGAAGGTCGAACTGGCGCTCGAATCGCGGTTCCCTGGGCACTTCGTTCCCAAGTACGCGATGGTGACCTTCCTCCGTGTTCCCTACTCGGTTGCCCTCGCCCGCGGAAGAGTTCAAGATCGCATCTTGTCGGAGCTGTGCGATTCGGCAAAGAGCCTCGAAGATATCGACTGGAACAAAGCAGAGCGTCTCGTGCACCAGCAACTCACGCCGTTAAGGGAGCTCTAAGTGGCCAGTGCAAGTATCGACACCTCTCTCGAATACGCCGAGACCTTGGATTCTCGCGATTCCCTGGCGTCGTTCCGCCAGCGCTTCCACATTCCCAAAAAGACGGATGGCTCCGATTGCGTTTACCTGTGCGGACACTCGCTTGGTCTTCAGCCAAAGAGCGTGCGCCAGTATCTGGAGCAGGAGTTGAAGGACTGGGCTGAGCTCGGAGTAGAGGCCCACTTCCACGGAAAAAATCCGTGGATGCCATATCACCGCTATCTGACCGAACAAACGGCTCACGTCGTTGGTGCGAACCCATCCGAAGTGGTGGTTATGAATTCGTTGACGGTAAACCTGCACCTGATGATGGTTTCGTTCTACCGTCCGACAAAACTGCGCCACAAGATCGTCATCGAGGCGAGCGCATTTCCTTCCGACCAGTATGCGGTCAAATCGCAGGTCAGCTTTCACGGATTCGACCCAGCGACATCACTCGTCGAACTCAAGCCTCGCGACGGGGAAGCCACCATTCGCGACGCCGACATCCTGTCGCTGATCGAACGCGATGGTGATTCGATTGCTCTGATCATGCTCGGTGGCGTGAACTACTCCAGTGGTCAAGCGTTCGACATGGAGGGCATCACCAAGGCCGGCCATGAAAAAGGTTGTGTGGTTGCTTTCGACTTGGCACACGCTGCGGGAAATCTCCTCCTGCGGTTGCACGACTGGCATGTCGACTTCGCTGTGTGGTGCAACTACAAGTACCTGAACGGCGGACCAGGCTGCATCGCCGGATGCTTCGTCCATGAACGGCACGCCCGCAATTTCGACCTGCCACGCTTCGCAGGTTGGTGGGGCCACAACGAGGAAACCCGCTTTCGCATGGGGCCCGACTTCGAGCCGATGCTCGGCGCCGACGGATGGCAACTGAGCAATCCGTCGATTCTTTCGATGGCTGCGCTTCGCGCCTCGATGGACATCTTCGCAGAAGCTCGCATGGACCGCTTGCGTCAGAAAAGCGTCGCGCTCACCGGGTACGCAGAGGCCTTACTCGACCAGCACAAGTCTCCCAAGTTCACGATCATCACGCCTCGTGACCCCGATCGGCGTGGAGCGCAACTCTCGCTGCGAATCCCGCAGAACGGCCACGCCATCTGCGACCGTCTCATCGCCGAAGGTATCCTCTGCGACTGGCGCGAGCCCGACATCATCCGCATCGCACCTGTTCCGCTTTACAACTCATTCACGGACGTTCACAAATTCGTGCAGCACTTCATCTCCGCACTACAAAAGTAAAGGCGCACTCGAAGGTGCGCCTTCACCAATTAGACTGCCTTTACAGCTTTTCCAAGACTGCCTTCAGGTACTTCCAAAAGCTCTCAACCGTCGAGATCTGTACCCGCTCGTTCGGGCTGTGCGGATCCACGATCGTCGGGCCGAAGGAAATCATCTGCATTCCGGGATACTTTTCGCCGATGACGCCGCATTCCAATCCGGCATGCATTGCGATCAGTTTCATCTCTTTGCCGAAGACATCTTTCGCAACCTGCTGATGTTTCACGACAATGTCGCTCTGCGGTTCCGGTTTCCATCCGGGATACCCTCCGCCGCTCTCGGCTTCGAATCCGGCGAGGCGACAGGCGGTCGCTACCATCTTCCCGGCAGCAAGGATGCTGCTGCGAATGGCGCTTCGCTGACTAGTTGAGATCTCAACCGAGTCGTCTTTGGTCGCGATCACAGCCAAGTTGGTCGAAGTCTGCACTAGGCCCGCTATGTCAGGACTCATTGCTAGGACACCGTGCGGAATCGTCACCAACAGATCGACGGTTGCTTTGGCGTCTGTGGCGTCGAGCACTTTTGCCGGACGCTCGATAGGCTCGACGGAGATCTTCAATCCCGGATCGAATCCGCCGAGATCGGTTTGTTGTTCGCTCTCTACCGTCGCAAGCACCTTCTTCAGATCGACTTCTTTGGCACCATCAACCACAACGATGGCCGAGGCCTCACGCGGGATCACGTTGCGAGCGCTTCCGCCTTTTAGCTCGGCGATCTCAACCGGAACGGCTTCGAGCGTGGCTTGCAAGGCGCGACCGAGAATGCGCAGTGCATTACCGCGGCCTTGATGAATGTCGACTCCGGAATGTCCGCCCTTCAGTCCGGAAACCTTGATCCGAAAAGCGGCATTGCCCTTGGGAGCAACGAACGTCACCTTCCGTTTTGCCGTGGTGTTCAAACCACCGGAACATCCAATGCACAGCGTTCCGGTTTCTTCGTTGTCGAGATTGAGGAAGTACTTCGAGCGAAGCATTCCCGGAGGAAATTCCGCCGCGCCGGTCAGACCGGTCTCTTCGTCGATGGTGAAAACAAACTCGAGCGGACCATGAGCGATGTCGTTGCTTTCCATCACAGCCAGCGACGCGGCCACGCCGATGCCATTGTCGGCACCGAGCGTCGTGCCCTTGGCTTTCAGCCAGTCACCGTCGCGGGTGACTTCGATCGGGTCGGTATCGAAGTTGTGCGCTGTGCCCTCATTCTTTTCACAGACCATATCGAGATGACCCTGCAGCAGCGTAGGAACTGCCTTCTCACGCCCGGGGCGAGCGGGCTTGCGGATAACGATATTGCCGACTTTGTCGGATTCGGTCTCAAGCCCGAGGCGCTTCGCGACGCCGAGGACGTACTCGCGCATGGCGGCTTCCTTCGTCGAGGCGCGAGGAATTTTCGTGATGGCCTCAAAGTGCTTCCAAAGCTCTTTCGGTTGCAGGTCTGCAAGAACAGTTGTCATAGCGGCTCCGTATTAAAGTGAACCAAATATCGTACAGGAGCGGGACGAATTGGCGAATCCACGAATGAGTTAAGGCAGCTTGTTTCCAGCAGGTTACATCCAAACTACCTGCCGTAAAGCACTTTTGAATCTGGGGTTGCGGGTTGAACGAGCAGGAAATCGCTGGCCTTACGTTAGTCCTGGTTCTGATTCTTGGACTGGCCCACCTTCTCGGGCATTTGTTCACGCGGTTGCGCCAGCCGCGAGTCATAGGCGAAATTCTGGCCGGCTTGCTGCTTGGCCCGTCGATTCTCGGATTTGTCTTTCCCCAAGGGTTTGCCTGGCTTTATCACACTCATTCGGCTGCTGGGCCGAAATACGCGGCTGTCATCGGCTTCCTCTATAACTGGGGTTTGTTGCTGCACATGTTCTTGTCGGGTGCGAAGGTGCGGCAGTTGTTCACGCGCGAGGAGCGCCGTGAAGTCGGCTGGCTTGTGAGCGTGGGGACGTTGCTGCCTTTCCTTGTGGCGCTCTCGGTTGCTCCGTTCCTCGACCTGAGCAGCATCGCCGGGCCGAAGGCGAATACGATCTCGCTTGTGATCGTACTGGCGATCGGCGTGGCGGTAACTTCGATTCCGGTTATTGCTCGAATCTTCGCGGACCTCCAGATTCTGCACACTCGCTTCGCACGGCTTGTACTCGGCGTTGCCGTGCTGGAGGACATCGCGCTGTGGGCGGCGCTCGCGGTGGCGACTGCGCTGGCGGGCGCTTCCATCCTGAATCCGGGGAGCATTGCGCTTCACCTGTTTACGACCGCCGCGTTCTTCCTGCTGGGGCTCACGTTGTTGCCTCGAGCGGTGAAGAAGCTGAACAAACAGCGCTGGAACGTGCTCGCACAGCAGACGCCGGTTGCCTACGTAATCGGCGTGCTTCTGGCGTATTGTGCAGTGGCTGGAGTACTTGGCGTTAGCCTGGTCTTTGCCGCCTTTCTGGCGGGATTTGCGGTCATCCACAAGAAACGTCAGCTCTTTGCGGAACCGATGGCCGTGGTCGATAAGATCGGCTTTTCCGTTTTTGTGCCGATTTACTTTGCCATCGTCGGCTACCGCCTCGATCTGTCGAAGTCGTTCTCGCTCTGGCTGCTGGTGGTGTTCGTGGTTGCTAGCTGCGTCATGAAGCTGGCGTCGGTATCGTTGGGCGCGAGGCTGGCGGGGTTCCGTGGACTCGACATGGTCAACCTTGCGGTGGCGACGAATGCGCGAGGGGGGCCGGGGATCGTGCTGGCGAGCGTGGCCTTCGATGCCGGCGTCATTAATCCTGTCTTCTACACAACGCTGGTGCTGGCGGCGGTGCTTACGTCGCAGGCGGCGGGGTTCTGGCTCGAGTACGTCATTCGAAAGGGGTGGCCATTGCTCACTCCCAAAGAAGGCGCGCCATGTGAATCGGCTACCGAGCCCGGCCACGCTGCGGCTTAACTCCGCCTTTCCTGAAATCAGGAACCTACGTAAAAAAGGGGGCCTTGGCCCCCTTGACATCGCCGTTCCCGAATCGGGACTTACTTGCCAGTGCTTTCCTTCGCGCTCTCCGGCACCTGGAAGGAAACAAAGAACTGAGTCTCCGTTGAGGGTTGCGTGGTGCTGATAGCAAGGCGTTCGCCACGTTTCTGCAGTTCCCCTTTGTCAACGGATCCAGGACGGCCCGGCGCCATCACCAGGTTGGGTTCCGTCTGGATACTGGCGTTTTGCGGATAGCGAAGTTGAAGCAATAACGTCGCCGTGCCGTTCTGGAGCTCAAACATGTTCTTGCCTGAATTCTTAACGGTACTGTCGGAGTGGATCAACGACGTAACGGTACGCGGCGCACTGGTTTTGATCGCATCCCAGACGTAGAAAGATCCGGGTGCGATGAACAGGAAGTTGCGATTGAATGACTGCACACCGAATGAGCCGTCGTACGCTCCGGCGGCTTCCCCACTAATGTGCGCGAAAGTCGGCGCCAGTTGAAGGTCGAGGAAACGAACTTTGTTCAGTTCCTCATAAGGCATGCCGCGCCAAGGGTCGTGGCCCTCTCCCTCAAGTCCCTGGCCCTTCTTGTCAACGAGGACAGTATTGTGCTGCTCGGTCTTGGGGACACCTGAATATCCGCTGTCACCCGTAAGATAAGCGCCGTTGGCCCAGATGATGAAGCTGTTTGCGTCAGGATGAGAATGCCCGGCCGAGAGGTGCCAGTCGGGAAACTTTTTCAGAATTTCGGCGGTGTGGTGGCCTTCAGGCGGACCGCACTTGAAAGCGAAGGCGGTTGCGCCTGACGTCCAATCAGAACGCCAGAACACGACCTCGTGGTCCGGGAAGTAGTGCCAGGGGGTGAGGGATTGAATCGGGGAGGGCCTCAGCTTAGCATCGAACCAGGGGAGCGACCACCAGTTCTCAAAGTTGACCTGTTGTTGCTCCCGCATCCAGAGAGCAACGCCCTGGGCATCAGGGTTTTGATAGCGCTGTGCCAGCCTATATAAAAGGTTGTAGTTGGTATGAAGCTTCCAACCGGGATTGGCGCGGGCATATTCGTCTCCCTGCCTGGCACGCGTGATCGGGCCTTCGTAGACGTCGCCAAAATCGAAGATGGTTTCTCCACCGGGAAGGATTACGTGAGCGAGATAAAGGTGCGCCTGCTTCAGGCCGGGATGTTCGTAGAGATCCTCTCCGGTGGCGTGCTTGTGAGCATCGAGGTAGTGGATGATCCAAGGAGTTGAAAACACCCAGTACTCGAAGCCCTCATAGTAGTACCCGTCTGGCGAGTAGGTGGCAAGAACGCGGTCGTAGATGGCACGCGAAAGAGCAGCCCACTGCTTGGCTTCGGGTACTTCGTCGTATACCGCGTAGGCGGCAACGGCGAGTCCGGATATAGGGATGAATACATGGTTCTGCGAATACGAAAAAGTGCGTCCAGGCTTTGGACGATAGTAGTCTGCCAGGAGCTGCGCCTGCCGGGCGATCTTGTCGCGGTAACGAGTGCGCTCGGCGGGCGTGAGGTCGCTGTATAGCAGGTCGTAGCCTATGCCCATCCCATAAAGAAGGTGCCCAGCAGCGAGATCAACGTTGGGCTTGTTGAAGCGGTATCCCCAGACGTCGTAGCTGACGGCAGCATCCATCCACTTCTTTGCCGCGTCGAGATACTTCTTATCGCCTTCGATACGGTAAACAAAGGCGGCTTCGGCGATGGCGAGTCCGACGGTGTTCTGGGCTCGTCGTTCTTCCGCGGGAGGCGGAGGAGGTGTGGACTTCGTCGCGCGAACATCATTGAGAACTTCCTGCCACATCTGCCGGTGAGTGGTGCGCGAGGCTTCGCGGAGTTGCTGCAATTCCGAGTCGGTGAAGTAAACGCGGGGATGTTTCCCACGTAATTCCGGCTTGATCTGCGACTTAAGACTGGTCATCAGCGCCGAGAGCGGATGGGGTGTCTTGCGGGTCGAGGCGCTATCTTTTGGCCCTAGAGCTTCATGCGCATCCTGCGCAGTTGCAAAAGTAATAAGAAGTATTAGGCTCGCTGCAAACCTCAAAGTCAGTCTCATTCGGTTCCTTCAAAAAGGGGACGGTGGCGAGAGGGACACCGTCCCCATGTTGGCCGTAACTAGAACGACAGTTTCAGAGCGAACTGCAGTACACGCGGATCTTCCGTCTCCGTTAACTGACCAAAATTCGAGGAACTGAAGTTGGTCTGCACCGTACGGAAGTTCGGTCGGTTGAAGATGTTGAACGCCTCAGCGCGGAACTGGAACTTCACCCGCTCGGTGACGTTTGTCCACTTCATCAGCGACATGTTCCAGAACTGTGACATCGGCATTTCGATAACGTTCCGTGGAATAGCTGCAATGAAGCCACGACGTCCGGTAAAGGCCGCCGGGTTGATCCAGAGGTTTTCGCTCGAGAGTGCCGGCAAATCACGCCAGTTGGCAATTTGATCGGTGTTGCCACCGAAGCCGATACTGGGAGCAGTGCTCGCGCGGGTTCCGCCGGAAAGGCTAAAGTGGCGGCCAGACTGGATGGTAGTAGTACCTGAAAGCTGCCATCCGCCAAGGAACTTACCGCTTACACCGCGCTGGTTCTTCATGAACGGAAGCTCATACACGTAGCTCATGGCGATCACGTGCCGGCGATCGAAATCGGCGTAGCTGCGATCGTATGAGGGGTCGAAGGGTGCGCGGAGGTTGGAGGTTTCGGTGTCGAAGTTGTTGAGGGTTTTGCTCCAGGTATAGGCAACGCTGAGCGACAGACCCCGCGTGGTGCGCTTGACGTAGTTTGTCTGCAGACCGTTGTAATTGGAGACGCCATTGTTCTCCTGCTGTTGGATGGCCTGATAGCCGAGGTACTGACGAACAGTGTCGGTGTTCGGGTTCAGGTACGTGCCGTCCGCCTTCAACTGAAGCGCCTTTTCGGCCAGAACATAGTTGATATCGCGACGATGTGTGAGGAATCGTCCCTGGTTGCCGACGTAGCTTATCTCGAACATCGACGACCACGGCAGTTCTCGCTGAATGCCGAAGCTGTAGGCGTAGATGGCTCCCGGCTTCATTTCGCCCGCAAAGACATTGAGGGTCTGAATGAGGGGCTTGCCGGTACCGCCAGCGCCAACCGTATCGAGTGGATTGTTGAAAGTCGGAACCACCGAGGACGGAGTGGTGTACTGACGGCCATTGGTGATATTCGGCTGATACGTGAACGGCGGATTGGCACCCGCATCGCGAATCGGGTTCAGCAAGGTGCGATCGTAGTAGATACCGGCTCCGCCACGTATGGAAGTCTTTCCGTTACCGAAAGGATCAATGGCAAAGCCGAAGCGCGGCGCGATACCTCGATTGCCACTCGTAGCTAGTCCGCTGGGACGGCAATCGAGCAAACGAGTGAGATTCGGATCGCCAAAGTTGTTGTCACAGCCCGGCAGAACGATTCCGTTATATGGATCGTAGTATCCCTCAGCGCGAGTGTGAGTACCGGTTGGATCGGCAATCAGGTTGATGGTGCCACTGGAGATGTTCGTCCCAAGCGGAGCCTTGTTGGCGTCGAACCGGCTTGGGTCGAAGCCGATAATGCGAGCATCTTCAGCAACCGGCCACGGTATGTACTGATAGCGCAGACCGAGAGTCAAGGATAACCTCGGATTCACACGCCACTGGTCGTTGATGTAGAACTCCCACTGGTTGTAGTGCGAGGGCACGTTGGTTGTGTTGGAGTATTCCTGGTAACGCTGGTAGGCGCCCAGCAACAGGTTCGCAACGGCGTTGCCGCTGTCCTGCGGGCGGAAAGAAGAGTCGCTTCCGCTGCTGAAGGTGATGGTGCCGCCGTCGCGCACGCGCGTGTTTTCCTGCTTGAAGCTGCGGAGGTAAAGCATACCGAACTTCATGGTGTGTGCGCCGATGGACTTGGTGAGGTTATCGCGAATCTCCCAGCTTTGCGCCTGAATGTCATACGGCAGTCCGTTGCCGCTGATGGTGCTGTAGCCCTGAATGCTGACTTCGGGAATCTTATTGAGCCGGTTCTCCGGGAAAATCTCCGTGAAGTTGATTCCGCGAGCCGTGCGGTCGATCTGATTCAGGTCCTGGTATTCAATCGTCTGATCGTTGCGCTGCCAGGCAAATGTCAACTCATTGAGCAGTGTGTTCGAAAGAATATGAGTGTAGCTGCCCATGGCGGTGTTTCCGATGCGCTGGTGCTTATCGGGAGCGATAGGCAGATTCTGGTTATCGAAGCTGGACCCGAGCGGATTGTCGGAGTCGAAGTTGTCGCGTGTCCAACGTCCAAAGAGGCTGATCTTGTCGGAAACCGTCCAGTCAAGGCGCGCCAAGTCCTGACGTACCGTGCGATCCGTGACCGGAGACGCGATATACGTAGCGGTGCCCGAGTTCGGCTGCGGGAACAGATTCAGGATCGCTAGGCCGTTCGGCGAAATCTTGTTCGCCGGGATGATGTTGTTGGGGAACGGCGTCCCGGTGGTGGAGGCGCTCTTGTCGCACAGGATGAACTTGCCTTTATCGGCGGCTGAAAGCGTTTGTGTACATGAGGTGATTGGGCCGGAGTTGGTGGGCAGGAAGGCGCTAAAGTTACCTTGTCGCATTGCCAGCGTGGGAACCTGCTCGTTCAGCGAACGGCCGGTTTTCGGGATCTTCCATTCGACGCCGGCGAAAAAGAACAGCTTGTTTTTATACACCGGGCCGCCGACAAATCCGCCGAAGTTGTTGAACCGCAGATGAGCCTTTTCCGGCGTGCCGCTGACGCGCTTGCTTTCCCATGAATAGGCGTTCAGTGCGTCGTGACGGAAAAATTCAAACAGCGTTCCGTGAAACTTAGTCGTTCCGCGCTTGGTAACGACATTGATGGCGGGCCCGGCCTGTCCGCCGAACTCGGCGCTGTAAGGAGTGCTGACGAGCTTGAACTCGGCAATCGCGTCGATACTGATGTTGTTCACCTGCGTTCCGACGGATCCATGATCGACGTTGCTGACGCCGTCGATTGTGGGAGCAAAGCGACGACGTGTGCCGTTGATAGCCGTATCGTCGATGCGGACGTTGGTTCCCTGCTGCGAATCCTGGGTGAGAGCCGCGGTGCCCGGCGCAAGGTTAATTAACTGAGCCCAATTCCGTCCATTAAGCGCAAGGTCGCGAACCTGGGTTCCGGAGATGAGGGTCTCGACGTTCGCGGTCTCGGTGTTGAGCGTCTGATATATCTCTCCGCTAACGGTGACGGATTCGCTCTTCGAGCCGACAGTGAGCGAGACCTCGCGATTGAAGATGCTGCCTACATCGAGCTTGATGTTTGTCTGTTCATACGGCGCGAAGCCGGGAGCGTTAACCTTGAGAGAGTAGATTCCGACCTGGAGGTTAGGGACGTTGAACCGTCCCTCTGCGTTGGTTTCGGCGGTTCTGGTTACGGCTAGTTCTGAGCTTTCCACCACGACGGCGGCTTTGGGGACTACGGCCCCGTTCGGGTCGGTAACACGACCAGTGATGGTGGCAGTTGCCTGGCCGTACAGCCCTGAACTCATCGTGAAAACGAGAGCAGCCAATAACAAAACGGTTCCTACTAACTGAGACTTCTTCCTTGAGAAACTCTGTAGCATCATTGCCTCACTCCTTTGTGTCCACTGCTATCCGAAACAACTAGGAGAAAAACAGGCCCCCGTTTACGTCGATGTTCGTCCCATTGAGGAAAGAGGATTCCGGGGAGACGAGATACGCGACCAGATTGGCAACCTCGCAGGGATCCCCTTCACGTCCAAGCGGAGTTGCAGCGGCAACTTTTACGCGCACTTCCGGCTTGGTGAATGTGTTGTGGAAAGTGGTGTTGATCATGCCTGGACAGACGGCGTTGACGCGGATCTTGCGCATGCCGAGTTCCTTGGCGAGGCCGCGGGTGAAGGTCATAATTCCGCCCTTCGCCGTGGCATACGCGAGTGATCCCGGGCCGCCGCCGTCGCGTCCCGCCTGCGAAGCGAAGTTGACGATGGCAGCGCCGTCGGGCATGAACGGAAGGACTGCCTTTGTCATCAGGAAAGTACTCTTGAGATTCAGATCGATGACGAAATCCCAGAAAGCCTCATCCATCTCAGCGACGCCTTTGCGGGCGACCAATCCGCCGGCGACGTTGACGAGAATGTCGATGGCAGGCCCAACGGATTCTCGCGCCTTAATGACAAACGCCTCGATGTCCGCAGGCTTCATAACGTCGCACGGGACGGCGAAAGCGGTTCCACCGTTCGCCTGTATCTGCTGGACGGTTTCTTCCGCGAACTTCGGGTCCTCAAAGGGTGGGTAGGAAAAGACGACCTTGGCTCCGCATTGAGCGAGGCGAACGCTGGTGCAACGTCCGATGTCTCGCGCGCCGCCGTTTACCAATGCAACTTTTCCTCGCAGGTCCATGTTGTTCATTTCGGCTCCTATGAATTGCGGCCCGGCTTGAGGTTGACGCGGTCGATCTTTCCGGACAGCGAGAAGAGCAGCACTGTCCCGATCGGTGCGAGCACGCCAGCGGTAATCAAGATGGGGCTATATGAAAAGCGTTGAACCACCCATCCGGTGGCAAAGGTGAAGATCATGCTTCCGATCGCAGCACCGGTGCCGCCGAGTCCGGCGACTGATGCTACGGTGCGATCGGAAAAGAAATCGCTGGGAAGCGTTTGTACGTTGCTAATCCAGGTCTGGAAGGCGAAAAGCTCCATGCTGATAAAAGCGAGAGCAAGGAAGGGGCTCTCCACCTGGGTCACGAATATGCCGACGGGCATTACGCAGGCCGCAACGCCGATGAGGGTTTTACGGGCTCGATTTACGGACCATCCGCTCCTGATGAGACGTCCGGCCAGATAGCCACCAGTCAGGCTTCCCAGTCCGGCAAAGAGGTATGGCACCCAGGCGGAGGCGCCAATGGCTTTCATATTGAAGCCGCGGGCGTCGGCAAGATATTTGGGAAGCCAGATAACGAAGAGCCACCACACGGGATCCACACAGAGGCGCGCAAGGACAATGGCCCATACCTGCTTGTAACGGAAGAGTTCGAGCCACTTCGGTGAAGCGGTAGATGAAGCCGTGCTGCCGGCTACCTTCTGCCCTTCCAGAATGTAATTGAGTTCCTCGCGACTGATGGAGGAGTGTTCCGACGGACGCCGGTAAAGGAACCACCATGCTATGAGCCACAAGAAGCCGAGGGCACCGGTGATGACAAAAGTAGCCTTCCAGCCATAGAGAATATTGAGCCAGATCACCAGCGGAGGCGCAATGACGGCTCCGAAAGATGCGCCGCTGTTGAAGATGGCCATTGCAAGGGCGCGCTCGCGAATCGGAAACCATTCGGCACTGGCCTTAGCGGCGCCGGGCCAGTTTCCAGCTTCACCTAGGCCCAGGGTGGCCTGGCAAGCGATGAAGCTGCGGACCCCGCTGGCAAGAGAATGAGCCATGGCAGCGATAGACCAGATAACGATCGACACGCTAAAACCTTTGCGCGTGCCGATACGGTCGTAGAGACGGCCTGAGAGCGTCTGGCTAACAGCGTAAGCAAGCAGCAACGCAACGCCGATGTATCCGTACTGCTGGTTGGAGATGTTCAGCTCTCGGGTTATTTGCGGCGCGAGCAGCGCGAGACACTGGCGGTCTACATAGTTGATCGCAGTGGCAGCGAAAACCATGCCGATCATCCACCAGCGCAAGCCGGAGATGGTGCGAGGACGACGAGCTTCTTTTGTCGCGATTGGCGCCGGAGTCATGATTGGCCTGCCTTTCGGGAGAGGCGAGATCCGCTCGAAGCACGCACAATAAGGTGGCACTCGAGGCAGACTTCCCTGCCGGGCCCTTTGAATCGGCCCTCAATGCGGTCTAGCAAAAACTGGGCGGCGTGACGGCCCTGTTCGGTGATGGGCTGAGCGACAGTGGTCAACGGGGGTGTAGTGAACTCAGAAAGCGGCGTGTTATCGAAACTGGCAACGGCGAGATCGCGCGGAACGTGAAGACCAAGTTCCTGTGCGGCACGCAGGGCTCCGATCGCGGTGTAGTCATTGCGGGCAAAAATCGCGGTAGGACGCTGCTTGAGTTTGCCCAACTGCGTCATGGCAGCGTATCCGTCCTGCTCGGTCGCGTAAGCGGGGCTGACGGCAGGTCCGACGACATACTCGGATCGGACTGGGATACCATGGGCGGCCAGTGCGTCGGCATAGCCCTGATAGCGGCGAAGATTCGAAGCGTGGTCGGGAGAAACACCGACAAAGCCGATGCGCTTGTGTCCCTTGTCGATCAGGTGCGTGACGGCCTCGTATGCGCCTTTCCAGTGGTTTGCCGTAACCATGTCCACGGTCGCATTCGCGATCGGGCGGCCGACGGTCACGACAGGAACGCCCTGGCGAATGATCGCGGCGATCGTCTCGTTACCGAGTTCAGTGCCACGAGTGGCAACGAGAATTCCGTCCACGCGATGATCCACGAACGCCCGTAAGGCAGCTTTCTCCTGCTCGACGCTACGATTTGCAGTGGCGAGAAAGGCGGAGTATCCAGCCTGATTGAGGACATCCTGCAATCCGGCGACGAGTTCCGCGGAAAACGGGTTGGCGATGTCGGGGAGCATAATGCCGACCGCATGAAGCCGAGAGACCTTGAGGCTGCGGGCGAGCATATTGGGGCGATAGTTCAGCTCCTGCGCTGCTTTCATCACGCGTTGCCGAACCGAATCGCTGACGTAACCGGTCCCGTTGATCGCGCGGGACGCCGTCATTGCGACGACGCCTGCGGCACGAGCGACATCGGCGAGGGTAGCAACCTTGCGTTTTTTGGCAGACTGCGTGGGATTTGCCATTTGGGAACCGCTCAGCATGTTATCGTTAACATATGTTAACGTTCACACGTTGCCTTACCTGAAATCTCGTTGTCAAGAGATTTCTTTCGTTTCAAGCGCACGATTCCTGAATCAGGACACTCGCGACGACCAGTTTGCTACCTCCCCGCTGGACAAAATCAACGTGTGACAAAAGTCGTCGTGCAGACACCACACCACCTGTTGTCCTATCCTGTGTGCCAGCGAACAACCGGGCCACGTTGTTACCTAATCAAAGCGTTCAACTCATGCAAAAACAATCATCTGCAACACTGCAGTTATCACTCGCAACCGGTGCATTTGCTTTGTGTTTCGCCGTTTTCGGGACCATGTCGGCGATGATGCCGATCCTGAGCAAGCAAATGCACTTGAGTTCCGTTCAGAAAAGCATGGCAGTGGCATTGCCCGTGTTGCTGGGGAGCCTGGGGCGCATACCGCTGGGCATGCTGACGGATCGTTACGGCGGGCGAATCGTTTTCAGCGCAGTGATGGCGCTGTCGATCATCCCAGCCTTCCTGATGGGAACCGTCTCGAACTACTCCGAACTCCTGCTGTATGGGTTCTTCATCGGAATCGCGCTGGCGAGTTTCTCCGTGGGTGTTGGTTTCGTGAGCGGATGGTATTCCCCCGAACGACAGGGGTTTGCACTGGGCGTATATGGCGCAGGTAATATCGGACAGTCGCTAGCAGCATTCGGATCACCGTTCATAGCTGCCGCGGCCGGCATCCGCTGGGGATTCTGGACGTTCGGAATCCTACTCACGATCTGGCTGTTGATCTTTGCGGCATCTGCGCGTAACGCACCACGTCGTGGCGCGGTAAAATCGTTTCACGATATATTTCGGCCGCTCGGTGACCCGCGAAGCTGGATTCTGAGTCTGTACTACTTCCTGACGTTCGGTGGTTTTGTAGCGATGGGTGTGTACCTGCCGATCTTTCTGACCGAAATGTTCAAGCTGACGCCACAAGACGCGGGGTTGAGGACAGCGGGGTTTGTGGTGCTGGCAACGGCGATGCGTCCGATCGGGGGCACGCTAGCGGATAAGGTTGGCGGACGGGCGATCCTGAAATGGGTTTTTCCATTCACAGCAGTGATGGCACTGTTGCTTGCTTGCCCGATGATGCTGACATTTACGATCGGTGCCCTTGGCATGGCCGCTGCGATCGGATTAGGGAATGGCGCTGTCTTCAAACTCGTTCCGGAATACTTCCCCAATGCAGTGGGAAGCGTAACCGGACTCGTAGGCGCGGCGGGTGGACTGGGCGGGTTCTTCCCTCCCCTGGTATTAGGACTGGTGAAGGAACAGACCGGTAATTTCACTTTCGGATTTGTACTGCTCGCTCTTTTCTCGCTCGTGTGTCTTGGCGTAGTTCTTCGGGCACCGCTGGTACGAATGACCTCGGCGATCGAACAAGGAGGATAATGCGCAAGCCTATCTCACTTCCGCGCGGATCAGACGCGCGTCACGCCATGATCTGGGGACTGTTAATCGCCGCAATCGTTATCGCCGGCATCTACGTTGGCAGCCGCGAGATGCGAGATTTCGATCCGGCGCTGGTTTCCTATGCTGGAGCCACGGTGTTTGCGGCGTTCGGGCTTGGATATCGCTACGCGATGTGGCTGAGAAGACCACCCACGCGGGTCTATTGGTTTCGGGGCTGGCAGATATTCCTCGATCCCAAACACCTCCTCAGGAACGTGGCGCACCTGGCACGGATTTTCTGGAATAATTTCGTACTGCAGCGGTTTATCGATCGCCGCTCGCACGTCAGGTGGACGGCGCACTGGTTTCTTGCCTGGGGATGCATTCTGGCCGCAGCCGTCACGTTCCCACTTTCGTTCGGTTGGGTACGGTTCGAGACGCCGCGAGACAGCCAGGAAATCTACAACGCTTTCATGTTCGGGATACCAGTGGGCAGTTTCCGGCTAGGGACACTGACCGCAACCCTGGCGTTTAACATTCTCGACATATCGGCGATCATGGTACTGGTGGGAGTCTTCTTTGCGCTTTGGAGGAGAGGGCGCGACCACGGAGCCATGACGGTGCAGCAGTTTTCGAATGACCTGTTGCCGTTGTTGCTGCTGTTTGCAATCTCCATCACGGGGCTATTTCTCACGGCCTCGACACACCTGATGAACGGCTTGCACTACGTGTTCCTTTCCCAGGTACACGCCATCACGGTGATCCTGACCCTGCTGTACCTGCCGTTCGGGAAGTTCTTCCACATCTTCCAACGACCCGCGCAACTTGGCGTGGACTTCTACAAACGCGAAGGGGAGCTTGGTCCACAGGCACTGTGCATACGGTGTGGACAGCCGAACAGCTCGCGTCTTCACATCGATGACTTAAAAGAAGTACAGAGAGCACTGGCCATCAAATTCGAGATGGCAGACGGCACACACTACCAAGATGTGTGCCCGACATGCCGGCGCAAGAACCTGGCGCTAACTCAAGACGGCCTCTGGAAGGCCACAGCAAGCCCCATGCAGGGGATGAGGTAGAGATGGCAAAACTTCCTGTCGACATACCCGAACTGGTGAAAGAGTTCGGGCCCCACGTTCATCGCGTGCCACCGGGAGGGTGGGCGCATACGGGACCAGACGACAAACTAGTGAAGACGCACTGCTGCTTCTGCGGACAACAGTGTGGGATCCAGTTGCGCGTACGAGACAACAAGGTTGTGGGATTTGAACCGTGGGAAGACTTCCCTTTCAACAAGGGGAAGCTCTGTCCGAAGGGCGTGAAGCGCTACATGCAGGATGAACATCCCGACCGGCTAAAGGCGCCGATGATGCGTGTTGCAGGTAAGGGCTTCCAACCGACGACATGGGATGAAGCGCTCGACAAGACTGTGGCCGAGATCCGGCGGATACAGCAAGCATATGGCAACGACTCCTTCGGGGTGTTGAGCGGTGCCTCTCTGACCAACGAAAAAGCCTACCTGATGGGCAAATTTGCGCGCGTGGCGCTGCGAACCGCGAACATCGACTACAACGGTCGGCTCTGCATGGTATCGGCAGGGGCGGCTTCCCGAAAGGTGTTCGGGATGGACCGGAGCGCCAATCCGTGGAGTGACATCCCCAAGGCGAAGGTGATCCTGCTGGCCGGGTCGAACGTGGCGGAGTGCTCGCCGATCACGACGGACTACATCTGGCAGATGCGGGAGAACGGCGGAAAGCTGATTGTGCTCGATCCGCGGATGACTCCCATCGCGCGCAATGCGGATCTGTTCATCCCGGTGCGAAGTGGTGGCGACATTGGCGTGTTCAACGGAATGCTGCACGTGATGATCGAGCGTGGTTGGATCGACTACGACTTCATCGAGAAGCACACAACCGGATGGGAGCAAGTGGCCGAGACGGTGAAGAAGTACACGCCGGAATATGCGTCGAAGATTGCCGGTGTGCCTCCGGAAATGATTGTGAAGGCAGCGGAGATGTGGGGCCCGGCTCCAACGAGCTTTGTACTGCATGCGCGCGGAATTGAGCACCACTCGAAAGGCGTGGAGAACTGCGTGGCGGCGATCACCCTGGCGGTGGCGACCGGCCGGATCGGCCGCGAAGGTTGCGGCTACGCTATGATCACGGGACAAGGCAACGGACAGGGCGGACGCGAACAGGGTCAGAAATGCGATCAATTGCCCGGCAACCGCAGCGTAGAGAATCACGAACATCGGAAATACATCGCCGGCGTTTGGGGCGTCCCCGAGGAGTCCATTCCGCGAAAGGGCCTGTCGGCAGTCAAGCTGATCGAGGCGATTCACGATGGCAAGATCAAGGGTCTGATTTCCATTTGCTTTAATCCCGCCGTTTCTCTTCCGGACGCGAATTACGTGCGTGAAGCGTTCGAGAAGCTGGAGTTTTACGCAAACATCGATTTCTTTCTTTCCGAAACTGCCAGGTACGCCGATGTGGTGCTGGCCGGGTCGCTGATGGAGGAAGACGAGGGCACCACGACGAATGTGGAAGGCAAGGTGATCCTGCACAGGAAGGCGGTCGATCCTCCCGGCGACGCACGCGTAGATTGGCAAATCATTTGCGACATTGCGACGCGGCTGGGATACGGCGACAAGTTCCCTTACAAGAATTCGCATGACATATTCGAGGAACTGCGAGTGGCTTCCAAGGGCGGCATTTCCGATTACTACGGAATGTCGTGGGAGATGATCAGCGAACAGAATGGAGTTTACTGGCCATGTCCGGAAGTGGGTCATCCGGGGACTCCGCGTCTGTACGAAGGCGGGAAGTTTGCACATCCGGACGGCAAAGCGCATTTCGTTCCGGTCGAGTGGCGACCGTCGGCAGAGATGCCGGATGAGGAGTACCCGATCATCCTCACGACAGGACGCGTGGTGTCGCACTTTCTTTCGGGAACACAGACCCGACGGATCGGCGGCTTGCTGGACCAGTATCCACAGCCAAGGTGCGAGATTCATCCGAGGCTGGCGGAGAAGCTTGGCATTGCCGATGGCGATTTCGTGAAGGTGGAAAGCCGTCGCGGGCACGTGGTGGTCCGCGCGCAGGTGGTGAAGACGATCCGGCCCGACACGGTTTTCATTCCTTACCATTGGCCACTTGGACGCTCAGCAAACAACATGACAGTACGGGCGATCGACCCCGAATCGAACATCCCTGAATACAAAATTTGCGCGGTGCGGGTGATCAAGACGGTAGAGCCGACGGATGAAATTGCGCGTCTGGAAGTCGAGGCGGGAGGCATCCGATGAGCGCGATGGCCTTCTTCATCGACTACTCGCGCTGCATCGGGTGCCAGGCGTGTGTGCAGGCATGCGCAGAGTGCGACACGCACCGCGGCACGAGCATGATTCACCTGGAGACGATTGAACGTCGCGACAGCGTACAGACCGCACCGCAGGTCTGTATGCATTGCGAAGACCCGATCTGTGCCCGCGTGTGCCCTGCCGATGCGATCAAGAAGACACCGGACGGAGTGGTACAGAGTTCACTGAAGCCTCGGTGTATTGGCTGCTCGAATTGCGTAGTGTCATGTCCGTTTGGGGTTCCGAAATATAGCGCGGAAATAGACCAGATGATGAAGTGCGACATGTGCTACGACCGCACCAGCATCGGCAAGAAACCGATGTGTGCCACGGTGTGTCCGTCGGGCGCGTTGACTTTTACAACCATGGAAGACATTCAAAGAACACGGCGCGGCATTCCGGTGAACTCATGGCGTTTTGGCGAAGAAGATGTCAAAACTAAGGTGTACGTGATGGTGCCGCGCGAAGTGGAACGGGTGAACGTGGAACTGGTGCAGATCACGCCCACTCCCGCGTCCCTGCCTGAGGATCCATACGACATCGCTTTAATGCTGGAGGAAGTCCGATGAGTTCGGAACTGAAGTGGCCGACAAACGATCAGACGAGAAGCAATGTCCCACCTAAGTGGCGAACGGACTTTCCGATTGAATGGGAAGGCGACCATTACGTAAGCCGCCGGGAAATGGTGAAGTTCCTTACTCTCGGTTCCCTTCTGCTGGCGGCAGCGAACTGGATCACGGCGATTGCGGCGAGATTTCTGCGCAAGGAATCGACGGCGGTGCGTTCGATTGGGACGATGGACATGCTGAACCAGAATGGATCTCTATTGTTCCGGTATCCGACGGACCAGGACCCTTGCATTGCGGTTCGCACACCAGAAGGGAAACTGGTTGCGTATTCACAGGTCTGCACTCATCTTTCCTGCGCGGTCGTTTACAGCAAGGACGAGAACAAACTGCTCTGCCCGTGTCACAAGGGAGCGTTCAATGTCGCGGAGGGAGCGCCGACGGGAGGACCTCCGACCAGGCGCCTGCCGAGGATTCGAATCGAGCAGCGTGGAAACGAGATATTCGCCAGCGGAGTGGAGGTCTAGATGAGTGTACGTTCGCAAGGCACAACGCTATTCACAGCCATCCTGATACTTGTGGCGAGCACGGTGGTAATCCAGTTGTGGCTGCTGACGGTCTCGATGGAAGCGCTCCTCGCGCATGAGACGAAGATACTTGTTCCGGCGGCGATCGGCTCGACCGTGCTCTTAGCAATCAATGCGGGTCTGCTCACCTACGTTTTTCGGTTCGATCGCGAAACTTCAACCGGAAAACAGGAATAAACCTCAACCGGCTATTCGGAGTGTTCAGCTTCGATTGGCTTCCTCAGTATTGCGAAAAACTCTAGTGGTTGCCGTATCGGCAAGTCATAGCTATCCTTGTGCATTCAGCGAGTAAACGTTTTCTCACCAGGAGCACTATGCTGCTGAAAAGCCTTCGCGAGGAAGTTCTGGAAGCCAATCTTGAGCTCGTGCGGCGCGGTCTTGTGCTGTACACCTTCGGTAATGCCAGCGGCATCTCGCGTGACGAGAACCTCGTCGCCATCAAGCCAAGCGGCGTCCCGTACGAGGGCATGACAGCAGCCGATATCGTCATCTCCGACCTCGACGGCAAGGTGGTTGACGGCAAGCTGCGACCTTCATCCGACCTGGCGACACACCTCGAGTTGTACAAGGCTTTTCCCAAGATCGGCGGCGTAACCCACACGCATTCCGAGTTTGCTACGGCCTGGGCGCAATCTGGAAAACCGATTCCCTGCTTCGGAACTACGCACGCGGACTACTTCCATGGACCGGTGCCAGTGACCGACTCAATGTCGGCCGAAGCAATCGAGGGCGAGTACGAGAAAGATACCGGAACAGCCATCATAGAAGCCTTCAGACAGTTGGACTACGAGAGTGTACCGGCAGTCCTGGTGCTGAATCATGGGCCATTCACATGGGGCAAGGATGCAGCTTCCGCGGCATTCAACGCCGTCATTCTGGAGCATGTGGCGCGAGTTGCGTACCGGACGGTAACGCTCAATAGCGAGGCGCCAGCGATTTCAAAAGTACTGCACAATAAGCATTTCTTACGGAAACACGGCAGCAAGGCCTACTACGGCCAAAACAAACATTAAGTATAAGGACGCACTTATGAAGAAGATGACGATGGGCATTATCGTCGGCAATCGCGGATTTTTTCCTGACCACCTGGCGAAGACCGGACGCGAAGAAATGATCGCCGCGGTACAGCAGGCCGGCATGGATGCAGTGGTACTCGACCCTTCGCAGAGCAAGTACGGAGCCGTGGAAACCCACGACGAAGCACACCGCTGCGCCGAGCTTTTCCGTGCAAACGAGGCAAGAATTGATGGCGTCATCGTGACACTGCCGAACTTCGGCGACGAGCGGGCGATTGCGGACACGCTTCGGTTGGCGAATCTGCGGGTTCCCGTGCTGATTCAGGCCACGCCAGACGATCCTTCGAAGATGACGATCGCACACCGCCGTGACAGTTTCTGCGGAAAGATGTCCGCCTGCAACAACCTCCGCCAGTACGGCATTCCGTACACGCTCACGACGCTGCACACCGAGAGCCCTGACTCGGTGGAGTTCAAGACCGATCTCAAGAAGTTCGCTGCCGTGTGCCGCATTACGGGCGGCTTGAGAAATCTTCGTATCGGCAGCATCGGCGCTCGCCCGACGGCATTCAATACGGTTCGTTATAGCGAAAAGATTCTTGAGCGCAACGGAATCTCGGTGGAGACGCTCGACCTGTCCGAGGTCATTGGCCGTATCCAAAGAATGAAAGATACCGACGATCGCGCACAACAGAAGTTGGCATCGATCAAGAATTACGTTGGCACTAGCGGCGTCCCAGCGGAAGCGTTGATGAAGATGGCGAAACTGGGTGCGGTGATCGATGAATGGATGAGGGCGACAGCGGTTTCCGTGTCCGCCGTGCAGTGCTGGACGTCCATGGAGGAGAACCTCGGGGTCGTTCCCTGCACCGTGATGAGCATGATGTCCAATGGCCTGCTCTCCAGCGCGTGCGAGGTGGACGTCTGTGGAGTGCTGGCGATGCACGTTCTGCAACTCGCCTCGGGTACGCCTTCCGCGCTGCTCGACTGGAACAACAACTACGGCAACAATCCCGACAAGGCTGTCTGCTTCCACTGCTCGAACCTGCCCAAACACTTCTTCAACGATGTGAAGATGGACTATCAGGCCATCATCGCCGGTACGGTTGGGATCGAAAACACGTTCGGAACTTGCGTCGGCAAAGTCAAAGCCTCCCCGATGAGCTACGCGCGCTTTTCGACCGACGACACTTCCGGACGCCTTCGCGGCTACGTCGGAGAAGGCCGATTCACGGACGATTCGCTCAACACCTTTGGCGGCGCTGGAGTGGTAGAGATTCCATCGATGCAGGAGCTGCTGCATTACATCTGCGCCAATGGATTCGAACATCACGTTGCGGCCAACATGTCTACCGTTGCATGGGCGGCTTACGAAGCGACCACCAATTATCTGGGCTGGGACATGTATCACCACGAACCGCGGTAAACGAGGACGGGCATGGCAATCGTCGCAGGAGTAGATTTCGGAACGCTAAGTGTTCGGGTGTCGATTGTGGACAGCGAGCGCGGGGTACTCGGAACTGCAGTGGCCAGCTATCCCCTCCACCGAAAACGCGAAGACCCGGAGTATGCAACGCAGTCGCACGAGGACCACATCCGTGCGCTTGCGGAAGCGACTCGTGCGGCAGTGAAGAACGCGGCCGTCAACGGTGACGACGTGAAAGGGATCGCCATCGATACCACAGGTTCCTCGGTTATTCCGGTTGGGAAGGATATGGTCCCGCTCGGCGAATACTACTTGTGGTGTGACCATCGGGCAAAGGGCGAGGCCGCTGAAATCACGGCGGCCGCCCATCGCGAGGGGTTGGAAGCGATCAAGTGGTGCGGCGGTGTGTACTCGTCGGAGTGGGGATTCTCCAAGCTCCTCCATTGGTTGCGAACGAATCCCGACAAGCGCAGCAGTTTCGTGACGGCTTTTGAACATTGCGACTTTGTCGCGGCAACGCTTTGCGGGATCACCGATTCCACAAAGGTAAAACGCAGTGCCTGCGCAATGGGACACAAATGGTTATGGAACGAGTCGCTCGGCGGCCTGCCTCCAGAGAAGTTCCTGGCCGGTGTGGACCCGCTGCTTGCGGGGGTACGCGATAAGTTGCAGGGCGAGTACGCAACGTCCGACAACATTGCCGGAACCCTCTCTCCATTCTGGGCTGACAAACTTGGCCTGAAACCGGGCATTCCGATTCCGGTGGGCGCCTTCGATGCTCACTGGGATGCCATCGGCGCAGGATGCGGCACCGACGACATGGTGAACGTGATCGGCACCTCCACCTGCATCATTGGTATCACGAGGTCGCCGAACCTGGTGCCCGGCGTTTGCGGCGTGGTTCCGGGCAGTGTCCACCCGCAGCGCACAGGTATCGAAGCCGGATTATCGGCCGTGGGAGACATTTTCAATGCGATCGCAGCCCGTGCGGGAACGGACGTGGAAAAACTGTCGAAAGGCCTGGAGAAATACATAGCAGGACAGACTGGGCTTCTCCGCATGACCTGGGATAACGGCGATCGCACGGTGTTGGTGAATCCGAACCTGCGCGGCATTACGCTCGGATGGAATCTGCAGACCACGGCACAGGACGAACTGTTTGCGGCCATTGAGGGCACGGCATTCCACACGCGGGTGATCCTCGACCGCATGGCCGAGAACGGTGTTCACATCAAGCGCGTAATAAATGGCGGAGGCATTCCTCCGAAGAACTCAACATTGAACCGCGTATATGCGAATGTGCTCGGGCGCCCTGTCCTGGTTCCGGAAAAGAGCGTGGTCAGTCTCGGTTCTGCAATCTTTGCCTTCCTCGCCGCGGGAACTTTCAAAGGGGTTGAAGAGGCGCAAAAGGCCCTTTGTCCTCCGCACAAGACGTACATGCCAGATGCGACAGAGCAAGAGGTCTACGAAGACCTATACACCTGCTACCGAAACCTCTATTTTGCGTTCGGTGATCCCAAGTCGGCGAGGATGGGAGATGTTCTTCCCACTCTGATTCGTACTGCCGAATCGGTGAACAACAAGATCAGCGCTCATTGAGGTTTGTTAAACCGATTTGTTGTGGCGCCTGAAACTCGAAGAGCTGCTCAATGAATATCCGAGAAGTCGCGAAGAAAGCGAAAGTCTCGACGGCGACGGTATCACGCACGATCAATCACGTTTCGACAGTTGATCCGCAACTGGCAAAACGCGTGTGGAAAGTGGTGGAACAATTCGGCTTTCATCCCAACGTGCAGGCACGCGCGCTCGTTTCCGGACGAAGCCGGATTGTGGGACTCGTGGTTTCGGAGATCACCAACCCATTCTTCCCTGAAATTGTCCGCGCGTTCGAAGAGATTGCGGTCGATCACAATTACGAGATACTGCTCGGCTCAACCGGCTCCGATTCGAAGAGAACAGAACTGGCGGTGCGTCGCATGATCGAGCGGCGCGTGGATGGCGTTGCGGTCCTGACGTTTGGGATGGAAGAAGACCTGATGGCTCACTTGCGTTACCGGAAGGTGCCGTTGGTCTTCGTAGACGTAGGGCCGCCAGTGAACGGAGTCAGCAACATCAACATCGATTATCAGACCGGCATCCGGCAAGGGGTACAACACCTGGCGGGCCTTGGTCACCGGAGGATCGCATTCATCTCCGGCCCGCTTCGGCTTAAGTCCGCACAGGCACGCAAAAAGGCCTTTGAAACTGCCATACGCGAGAAACAGTTGCGGATTCCGAAAGGGTTTGTCATCGAAGGTGATCATACGCTGGAAGGCGGAATGCGGTGCCTGGCCCGACTGGCAGCTCTGAAATCTCGACCGACGGCGGTCATGTGCTCCAACGACATGACCGCGATCGGAGTCCTTCGTGAAGCTTATGAGTTGGGAATCTCCATTCCCGATCAACTTTCAGTTGTAGGTTTCGATGATATTCACCTTGCGCAGTTTGTGACACCGCCGTTGACCACCATTCAGATGTCACAGACGGCTTTGGCTCGACTTGCGTTCGACGCACTGATGGATGCGCTAAAAGTCGAATGCCCCTCCGAAACGTCACGCAACTACGTACTGACAACAAGCCTGGTACTCCGAAAGTCCACGGCATTAGCTGCACAAGTTCGTGAATCCGGCATTTGCCAGAGTTTGTTCTGAGCTCTTTTCCGGACAGAACTCAGCGAAAGAGTCTGAGATCGATGGCATCTCCCATCATTTTGTATCCGAGGGCGTTGGGGTGTAGATGATCACCCGTATCGGCAGTCGGGAGCAATCGTGCGGGATCTTTCGGATCGCGCAGCGCCGCATCGAAGTCGATGACTGCATCGAATTTTCCGCTGGTTCGGATCCACTTGTTTATGGTCTGCCGGTCCGCTTCGATGTCAGGGGCAAAGTAGAACGATCCGCCAAAGGGCAGAATGGTCGCGCCATACACCCGGATACCTTTTGCGTGGGCGCGAGTTATCATCTGCTCGTAAGCGGCGATGATGTCATCAGCTGTGGCCCATGATTCCTTTCGTTCGCGGGCCCGAATGCGAGTGCCAAGGTCGTTGACTCCTTCGAGAATAATCAGCCACCGAACCGCAGTTTGGGCGAGGACATCACGGTCAAACCGGGCAAGAGCATTCGGGCCAAGGCCATCGTGCAAGAGGCGGTTGCCGCCGATGCCGTGATTCAGTACACCTACGTTACGGGTCTTTTTGTCGCCTTGAAGGCGCCGGGCGAGTTGATCCGTCCACCGATCGTTTCCGTTAGTTGTGGATCCGCGGCCATCGGTGATCGAGTCGCCTAGCGCGACGACTGCACAACAGGCACCGGCATCAAGAACATCTACGCCGTTGATAACGTACCAGCGATCAGCTTTGACCCCATCGGGCATCGCTGCGGCGTCAACGGTCTCACCCTTTTGCAGATAAGAGGTCGTGCGCGATCCGGGATGACTCGTTACCGCCTCTGGCACCTCACCGAAAGCGAGGGTAATGGCGACGTCAGTCAGGGGAGCGAGTCTGAAATCCAGCGAATCTGAAATCAGAAGTGCGCCGGCGGGAATTACGGCACTGCCCTTACCGTTGAAAGTCAGCGGTTTGTCGCTCTGAGGTGTAATAGCTCCGCCTCCAGCGGAAAGTGCCACATGTGCGGCTTTGACGACAAGAGGTGTCCTTCCCACCGCATTCGAGAGTCGCACGCGGATGCGAGCACCGCCTACTGAAGCACGGATCACCTGCCGCAACGTGGAGTCGGTCAGGCCCGGCGGCGGGGGCACATTCTCCGCAATCGCAAGGTACGGAGACGATGCCCATGTGCCCACCCAACGGGCGTCTTCACTGAAACCTGAAGAAGACTTCTGAGCAACTGCCGAGGTCACACAATGCGTACAAAGAAGAAAGATGAAGACCAGTTGAATGTTTCTTTTCAATTTCACGAGTGATCCTCAGTAAGAACAAGATTGAGTGATTGGAATGTCGTCCAAGGGTGGTTCGACGGTACGCCCGTGTAGGAGAGCAAAGAGTTCGCCAAACATCATCTGCCCATATAAGTTCGCGGCCCGAATTATATGAGTGTTTCCAGTCCCTGTCGAGCGTCCGTGTAGACGACAGTTACAGTATGACGCTTCTGACAACGTTCGTCCCAGTAGTACGTTTTTCGAGTTAAGTTGCTGGAATCGATTTCCCTGTGACACACTTCCCTTAATGTCCAAAAAGAAAGCAAGACAGCGGGCGCGTGTCTCCATTGGAGCCGCAAAACCGACGCTGAAGCAACTGGCCGAACGGGTTGGCCTTTCGCAGACCACAGTCTCCCTGGTGATGAATGGCGCCGAAGCGGCAATTGGAATTTCCGCAGACACACGGGAACGGATCCTGGCCGCAGCGCGCGAGATCAACTATCGACCCAGCTTCTTGGCGCGTTCGCTTCGAACCGGACGCAGTTACATGATCGGCGTCATGGTTCCAGCCATTACCGAAGGGTATAACGTCGGAGTGCTGGGGGGCATTGAGGAGCACCTCGTTAAGGCTGGCTACCTGCACATCACGGTAAGCCACCATTTCCGGAGCGAACTCGTTCAGCGATACAGCGCGACTTTCCTGGACCGCTCGGTGGATGGCGTGATCTCCGCTTGCGGTCCCTGGGACACGGAACTTCCTGTGCCGGCGGTGACGATCTCCAGCTACCCGTCGACGAAAAACACACCGTCGGTGATTCTGGATCACCAAGCCGCAGCAGAACTGGGGATGCGGCACCTTTACGACCTTGGGCACCGGAAAATCGCCGTTATGAAGGGCGTTGACTTTGTCCCGGATGCGAAAATTCGGTGGGAAACCATAAAACAGTTCGCATCTACGCTGGGCGTCGCGATATCGCCGAAGCTCGCCATGCCGATTGAAGCGTCTCAGTTTCCGAACACGACGCCGCGGAATGGATACACAGCGACCAAAAAGCTTCTTGCTTCCGGCGAGCCATTCACCGCAATTTTTGCCTTTAACGATGTAAGCGCCATCAGCGCTATGCGTGCATTAAGTGAGGCAGGGCTTCGAGTGCCCGAGGACATCTCCGTGATCGGTTTCGACGATATCGAGAGCGCCGCATACCAGACACTCGGACTTACCACGATTCGTCAGCCGCTTAGGAAAATGGGATCTATCGCCGCCGAGACATTGATCCGACGCATTGAGGCTTCGAAAGCTGAGCTGGAGGGGATTCCAATCAAGATCGTCGTGGCCCCTGAGCTCGTAGTACGCGAGACCAGCGGACCGGCACGAACCGTGAACACCAAACAGCGCTTTCGTCGCGGCTGAATGAGTACTACATTCCGGCCACATTCGCCGACAGGCGCAACAGCATGAGGCCGGAGTTGCTAGTCGGCTCGATTTGGTGCGCCAGTTTACTGTATCGGCTGTTCTTGTAGGCGACTGCCGCTCTCCAGAGCGACGGTGCGAAATCGCCCAGCTTCATCTCCGTTATTTGCGGATAGTCCCACTTCTTCGAGCCATCCGCATATGGAACCAGAAAATCGACCGCCCGGCGGATGCTTCGGCCATCTTCTGTTTCGAAATTCCAGAGGTCTTCCCCCACCAATTCACCGAGTGTCGCCAAGTCAGTGAGGCCGAGAAGGTTCATGCAGCTATAGCTGAAGGCTTTCGTCCGCAGTAATTCCAGCGGTTGCCGTCCGTCGGGTTCCACTTGTGTGGCGATACGCTTCTGCATCGCCTCGTGAAGCACGTTTTTAGCCAGCGATGAATCGCCAATGAACAGCGCGAAAGTTGCTACTTGGACGTCATAATACGTGCCGTGGTTATTTTTCGATTTGGACTCCGCAATCCCAAGCGGATTTTGTCGCAGCCAGGCCAGGAAGTCGCCCAACCATCGCTCCATTCCAGCTTGGTCGGCTGCGGTCCATGCGTGGGAATCTTGCAGCAGCCCTACTGCGTCCACGACCATGGTGAGATTGCGGCTTTCGATAATGCCCGACTTCCCACCCCGGTAACGCCCTGGAATCCCCTGCGCGAAGTTTAGGTTTGGGTTCATGCGCGTGGCGGGATCGAGGAAAAACGTCCGCAGCAGCAACGTCGCGCGATCCGCGTACTTCTGCGAACCCGTCAGCCACCACGCCAGAGCGAGCGCGCGGACCGACGAAACCATCTTGTCCATTTGCTCGTTGTCGCCGATCTTATAGATCTCCGGGTTTCTTTCGCCGTCTCGCCGGATATATGGCAGGCCATCCGGCTTCGCTGAGTCAGGCCACCAGTACGGACCTTGGCTCATATAGTCATGCTTGTCTCCGCTGGGCGGGACGACTTGCTTTTGCATCACCGAGAACTGGCCGGCGCTTAATGCGCGATCTCCGTCCCTTGTGACTTTGAGTGTCAACTGGTCCTTCGCTCCACTTGATTGAGAGTGGGCACGCGCTTCGTTTAGCGCGTTTGCGTCCATCAGAAATACTCGTGGAGATTTCGGGTGTTGCACCGCGACTCGCGCTTGCCGAGGAGCAACTGTCATCGTCATCGCCCACGAGAGAGGCTCTTGCGGACTCAGTTCAAAGTCCTCTCGCTCTATCTCCAGCAATACCGGTACCGCTCCGCGGCTTCCCTTCCCCAGTGGCGAATCTCCTGTGAACCGAATTTCCCTGGATGTGTTCTGGCCCCATCCGGTGAACGCAAAAGTCATTTCGCCTTCCGGACCCGCGAAGTTATAGGTTTCACCGTTCCCAACCCGCACGCAATGTTCGGCACTGCTGGAAACCACCATCCACATGCGTCGTATCTCTATTGGCTTGGAAACGGAGAGGCTTTCTTTTCGAACCAGGGAGGTTCCCTGTAATTCCCAACGAACGTCGGCGACGATGCCAGGGGCTGTTAGTTCCCCAGCCTTGGTTCCGATTACTGCCCATCGCCGCCAGACAGCTCGCAGGGACTTCCCATCTGCTCCCGGTTGGATTTCATCAGCGCCGTCGCTTGCGACAATCGTGCGACCATCCGAAAGTTGGATAAAAGGAGTCATAACCGGCAGGATTTGCTCAACCGGAGGCACGAAGTTCAGCAGGTTGTAAGGGGACGGAAGGTAGTCCGACGTTCCCGGCTTGGTACCCGATGTGATCGGCAGCGCAAACTGAATGCCCGGCTGCCTCACCAGCCAAACCCCGAACTCCCGGTCCCCTCTTCTGAAGTACTCAAAGCGGGCGACGTTCGGTAGAACCACTTGCGTGGAAATAGTCGCAAGCTGCTCTGCCTTCATCGCACGCTGGAAGCTGTACTGCGCTCCCGCCACTTTCCCCAGGAACGCGGATGTCTGCTGCCATTCACGTTCCCGGTTGATGTAGCTGTAGTTGCCACGACCGTAGCCGAATACGTTAAGCACGTGACGTTCCGGTAAGACGTCATGCTTCAGCCATTGCCAGGCTGTGTAATACGCACTGGCCAGTTGCGACATCGGGGCCGGGCGGAATTGCGGGTGTTCACCGAGGAAGGCAACAATCTCCATCGTGTCCATGTAGCTGATCGCACCCAAGCTGCGTCCCCATGGATATCCGTACCCATCGGGCGAAATCAGATCCCACCATGTTTGCATCTGTCGCTTGAGGGTGGGCTCCAGGGCCTTCATTACGTCCTTACGGCCAGCCAGTTCGGCAGCCATATAGACGTAACGAGCGTACTCATTCGAATAGCGATCGAAGCGGCCGGCTGGCAGTCCGTCATCAGAATAAAGATTCCCGCTCACAAACTGTTCCGCTGCGCGATCAATCACGTCGTCAACGAATGCCTTGTCGTTGAGTACTCCCAATTTTTGGTCGAGCGCAACAATCCGAGCGGCAACCCCGAAGTAGTTCTCCGGAAGATTAATCACGCGCCTTGTGTTGCGATCGTAGAAGCGCGACGGATCCAGCAGTGACCTCCACGCCTGTTGCTCTTCAGGCGTAAGCGACTGCCAGACAGCGTTGCTGCTGAGATTGGCACCGAACGATGACAACGCAATCGCGCCGTAGAGTTGCGCGAATGTCTTGCCGCCTTTTCGGGCTTCGATCAGACCGATCTTCCCGATGAACTCTGCTAGATCGCGGCCCGCCAATTTACGCTCACCAGTAAGTGCGTAATACGAACCGAGCGCCCTCGCAAAGGCTCCCCACGAAAACTCGCCCATTGTCAGCGCGCCCATCACGCGATCGGGCGGAGGATCGAGAGTCGTAATATCTGCGACATGCGCCGTCAGTTGTTGTCCCAGAAACCTGGAGACGTCCAGGTTGAATATTTCAGCTTCGATTATCGGAGGATGTTGCTGTGCAACTGCCGACAAGCAAGTAAGAAGGATTGCCGCAATACAACACACCGCACGTCTCATTGTGCCGCCCGCCGTGCGCCTGACTGCCTCTCCAAGTCGAGCAGGGTCTCAAGCAGGTAGTATTGCCCGTAGATGAGCGGAGTATCGCCGGGCCGGGTCGAACTCCCATGGCGCAACACTCCTTCTGGCGTGCTATCTCCCGCTGAGACCGGCGTCAGGTATCGGTTGATTAGCGACTGCACGATCTTTTCCGCCGTCTGGCGGTACTGAGTTGCGAGCTTTGCATCCGAAGTACCCTGGGAGAGCCGTAGCAACCCGCCGGCAGTGACCGCCGCAGCGGACGTGTCGCGATTGCGATAAATAACGCCCTCATCATAGAAGTCGTACCACGGCACGTTGTCCTCCGGCAGTTCTCTCAAAATGTAGGAAGCAATACTCTCCGCTGTCTGCAGGAGACGCGGGTCCTTCGTTTCCTGATAAGCGGCGGCGAATCCATAGAGCGCCCACGCCTGACCGCGAGACCACGACGTATCAGCGGTGAACCCCTGGTGAGTGTGGCGGAAGATGGTTTCCCCGGGCGCCGCATTGTTCTTCCACTTCAGTTCCACCATGGGCGCGCCGCCCCGCAACTGGAACTGCTGTCGATCGTCTCCCGGGTTGTAATGCACCGACTGAAACGTCGAGCCATCCGGACGCACCAATCGCTTCGCCGTTTGGAGCGCATGGTTGATCCCGATGTCCTTCCATTTCTCGTCACCGGTCTGCTTCCACGCCCACCAGAGCAATTGCAGGTTCATCATGGTGTCAACAATGGTGTCGTCGCCGCCGACCGACCAAGCCGCTATAAGCTGCGTCTTCGGGTTGTAAAGCTGCTCCAGCCTTTGTGCGCCGCGCAACGCGCTCTCACGAAACTCGGCGTTCTTAGTGAGTTCAAAAGCCGGAACTGACGAGTAGAAATAGAGGAAACCGGAGTCGTGGTTCTGTTCGAGTTCCTTGCCCATCAGCGCGCGGGTCCATAGCTCGCCCCACTGCCGGTATTTTTCGTCATGCGTTTTCTCATACATCTTCCACAGTTCGCCAGTCCAGAAACTTCCAGTCCAGAAAAATCCATTCTGCTTCTGCCATTTACCGGTCTGGTTGTTGCCTTCGGTGAAGAAGCCGTCGCCCTTGTTCGTCGCTATTGTGTCACTGCCTTTCAGGACGGGCTCCCACTGGGCAGCAGTACGATCGATTTCTTTCTGAAGCAGCGATATCGCCTGCGCGTACGTTCTTTGATTTTTGGATTTCAGGGTGTCGGGCGGAGCTGACTGTGCCTCAGCCTTCGACGACAGCACTGTTGCGGTGACTGGCGAACTCAGCCGGACAGCGGTGTCTTTCATGAATTGGAGAAATTCTTCCCTGGAAGCAATCCGCGGTCCGTCGCGCTGAACGTACCGACGTATGTCATCAGGGCTCCCGACAGATACTCGATCTTCCGTTCCCTCCTGGTCCCAGGCAGCCATCACGTACCATGCGGCATGTCCCTGCTTCACTGAAAATGAAATCAGGTGATTATCGGCATCCTGGGCCGTCTTGGCGTCACGTTCGAGAAGGACAATCCCTAATCCGAGTTGCGTTCCGGTCAGAGCTTCCGTGGCCGTCGCGCCTGGCATCAGCACCTGTTCGCCATAAGTAGCCACCCAGATGGGACCAGAGGTCGCCGATGAGCGGTACTCCGGGACGTTCTTTTTCAGTGGCAATCCAGTCGCAAAAACCAGGCCGTCCCCGCCCTTCGCATCGAGGTTGTGATAGAACCCACGTTCATTCGCCCACTGCGTGATTCGCGAACGCAACGTGAGTTTTCGGCCAGCCACATTCCAGTTCGTGTAGACAATGTCCACGATTGCGCGCACCGGTCCCGTGGACACTATCCGGTAATTGCGGCTGCCAACGTCCGCCACCTTGATGAGTTTTCCATCTACCCATGCTCCGACTGCACCAATACCGAGAGCGTTGCCGATTTTGTATATGTCTCGGCCGTAAGGCGAAACCGAGTGGTAGTCGTACTCGGGCGTGGCCAGGTTGCGCAGTAACAAGGAGTGTCGTTGTTTCCCGTACAGGTCGATCGCGTTGCGTGGGTCGAAGTAAAGCCGCCAGCCATTGTATTCCGATTCCCACCCTATACCCTCGATCTTCGTGGCAAGAAGAGCATGAGTCCGGTCGGGATATTCGCTTCGCAAACGGCAAATCCGATTGGCCTCGCCATAAGTGACAGTTACGATGCGCGTCTGTTTCGGTTTCAGGTCGATCTGAAACGCCAATTCATCGGCCTTATTGTCACCGTCAATGTCGTCCACCTGCGACGGGATTTCCGTCGCCTGCAGAATCGCACTGTCCTCCTCGATCGATGTGGCATCGGTTGCAGTGACAAGCAACTGTCCCGCATTCAGGTCGGGAGCGACTCTTCGCAGTTCCGTGAGCGGGATAACCATGTTCTCGTGGGGTCGAGCCATGTCCGTCGAGTTCGTGATGGACAACTTCACCCCTCGCAGATGTGGGGTCGCCCACGCCGAAGCTGTTGTAAGAATTATGAGGATCGCAGTACGGAAAGCAGCGCTCATGCTGGTCACCTTTGCAAGTCAGCGAAAGGAATAGCAACGTTCGAAAAGAGGCGCTGGTGCAAAGTACGCCCGCGGACGCACCAGCGCCGTTCCCTTACAGGTAATCGAGTCTGCAAGGTGTAAACACATCAATGACGACGGACGGTTCCAGCGCCGCAGCCTGGTGTTCCACTCCACCACGTACGACGAAGCTTTCGCCTGTCCTGACTTCGAAGTTCTGTTCGCCGCAACTGACCTTCAGATGACCCTGCACGATATACACAACTTGATCATGCGGATGACTGTGTCGTGCTCCAACCCAGCCTTTCTCCATCCGATGTTCGGCGAGAAACAGCTTGTCGTTGTGCGCGCCGACGCGCCTCGTGAGACCCGGTTCAGGATTCGTGCTCGTGATCTGCTTCTGATAAACAACCCCCACGTCGGGGAATCCTCGTTCTGGCTTCTGCATGTCTCCTCGCGGACGATCAGAGACTGACCGTCGTTCTCTTCAACTCAGTAATTCGTTCCATTCACCTGGCGAGCCAACCGCCATCGACCACCAGCACGTGTCCATTCACATAGTCGCTGGCGGAAGAGGCAAGAAAGACGGCAGCACCGCCAAGGTCTTCCGGCGTACCCCAACGACCCGTGGGAATACGATCCACGATTTGCTGGTTCCGAATCGGATCGGCTCTCAACGGTGCAGTATTGTCCGTTGCCATGTAACCGGGTGCAATGGCGTTCACGTTGATTCCCCTGGGTGCCCATTCATTTGCTAATGCCTTCGTTAACTGCGCGACGGCGCCTTTGGCCGCAGCATAGGAAGGAACGAACACGCCGCCCTGAAAAGCCAGCAAAGAGGCGATGTTGATGATCTTTCCATGCCCCTGTTGCAGCATGTGTCGGCCGGCTATTTGGCATAGACGAAAAACGGCATTCAGATTTACTTCGATTACGTCGTACCAGTCCTCTTCGGAGAACTCCGACGCGGGAGCGCGCCGGATGATTCCCGCATTGTTGACGAGGATATCCAGCGAGCCGAACTTCTCGACTGTGAACGACACAAGTTCTTCGCACACTTTTGGCTCTGAAATATCCCCGGAGAATTGTTCCGAGGTGGATCCCGCCGCTTCGATCGCGGAACGGACCTCGTTGGCTCCGCGGTTATCACGACCATGCAGCACGATATTGGCGCCGGCCTGTGCCAGCGCGATTGCAATGCCCGCTCCTAAACCGGTCTGTGAACCTGTCACGAGCGCCGTTTTTGCGGTGAGCTTAAAAGAATCCAGAATTATTGCGCTTTCGAGCTGATGTTTACTCACTCTTTGCGGTCTCCATTGTGGTAAAGGCTCAAACGTTTTTTCCCGAACCGAATCGGCCTATTTCGCCCTACCCTTTTCCAAACCGCTGCCGCCCTGATCGAATCCGGGTTGAACGTTTACCACCCCGAATTTACGGTCTTCCACTTCCTTATGCGCGGCCATGGCCCAAATGAAGCAGATCTTATGTCCTGGCACAGACACGTTGGGGTGATAACCACTGGGCATGAGAACGGCATCACCCTCGCGCACGGGAACCACCAGTTCCGGATACTCAGTGTCGTGGTAGACAAGTTGCAACCCAAAGGCAGGCGCAGGCATGTTGAAATACACGTACATCTCTTCCAACATCGACGCGTGTTCGTGCGGGGGCCAGCTCGTCCAGTTTCCCGGGTCCGAATACGTCCACCCGAAAACTATCCTTCCAGCCTGCACATTCTTTGCACACGACATATGAAGGTGCCGTGCCGCACCGGTTCCTACCCCGGCGTCGAACTTAAGCCCAGGATCTTTGCTCATTTCGGCGTAATTCACATATTGCAGCGGATACGCGTTATCCACTGGCGCCGAGAATTCTGCGATATCCACCTCGCTCGTCGTTTCTACTGAAATCTGCGATCCGCGCGGAATGTAGATCGCGTCATATTGCCCCATTTTGATAGTCTCGCCAGCCGCCTTGACCTGAGCTGCGCCGGAGAGGACGAGGAAGCCCGTTTCCTCAAGGCTGTTTGCGAATGCGACCGATCGCACTTCCTTGTTCAACCGAATACGGCCGTAACTCAGATGCCTGTTGGTGCTGTTCTTCGGCGTCACGGATATGTGTCGTCCGACTTGGGCATCTGTATGACGAAAGATCATTTTCTCGGCAACCAAGGGTGCAGCAATAGACATAATGGCAACTCCCACATAGTAAAATTCACGGCTCCTCCGACAGGTTTATCTTCGGAGCCGTATTAATAGTTAGTACGTCAAACGCAAGCCAAACTGCATCTTGCGCATCGGTGCAGCAGAGGAGATAACGCCAAATGTTGTTGAAGTTGCGCCCGAGGGAACGCTGGCTCCCGGAGTACCCAGGCTTACCATGTTGAATGCATTCGTGCCTTCCGCACGGAACTTGAGCGTAAACCGCTCCGTCAGGCGGAAATCGCGCGAGATAGCCAGGTCAATCACCCTGAAGCCGGGTCCATCGAGTAAATTGCGTGGCGCGCTGCCGTCGGTCGCAACACCAGTAACAATCTTGTTCTGCTTGAACGCCGCGGTATTGAACCACATGTCGGCGGTCGGATTATCGAGATACGGATCGCCGACGAGTTGCGCGCGATCATTCGTATTGCCGTCGAGATTGGCATCGACGTTGCCATTCGTCACCGTAAACGGAACTCCGCTGCGCAGTTTTACGATCGGCGATATTGACCAGCCATTCAACACGTGCTTCCAGAGCGCACTGCCGCCGTTGTAATAGTCCGGCTGGTAGTTCAGCGCGAGCGAGAACGTATGGCGTTGATCAGTGTCAGCCCGACCGCGGTCCTCTGCCAGATTGCTGTAATTCTGCGCAAGCCCCTGCGTGGTGTTGTTATGCAATTGGACCGTGCTCAACGTTTTGCTCCATACGTAGTATCCGTTGAAGGCCAGGTGACGGTTCATCCGCATCGTCGCCGTCCACTGCATCGCGTGATAGGAAGCATTCTGGTCGGAGTCCAACAACAGCACTGCTCCGAACAGCGGATTGGGACGCCGCGACAGAACGTTAGCTCCCGAGTTGGTAGCAGTCGGCGTCAACGCCGGGTAGTTTACGTCGCGACCGAACGGCAGTCTGTGACTGAGTGTTCCGACATAAGCGCCAGTCACGCTGATCGCGCTCGTCACCTGCTGCTGAACCGAGAAATTCAACTGATACGAGTACGGCCACTGGAAGTCTTTCGACACGCCAAAGATTCCACCGCCATTCACAAACGTGCCTTGGTAAGGAAACGGATTGCCGCCGACGTAATTATGGTAAGGATCCCGAAGGGTTGCACCCAGCGGATTTCCACTCGCATCCGTCTTGGTGTTCGCGTTACTGAACGTTAGGCGGATAGAGTAGGGCTGGAAGTTGGTCATCGTGTTCCATTCATTCCCCGACACACTTCCGAAGAAAAGGCCTGCTGCCGCACGAATCGAAGTTTTCCCGTCTCCCCAAGGATCGTATGCAAAACCAATACGCGGAGACACATGATGCCACCGCATAGGAACCACACCACGCTCGACGCCCGGGTCGCCGTAGAAGAGCTGCCCGACAGGCGCGAGGCTATTTACAGTCGACTTCTGACCCGCAACATAAGTCGTCGCACGGTCCTGAGGATCCGTAGGGGGTGTCTGTATATCCCACCGTAACCCAAGATTCAGAGTCAGGCGCGGCGCGATGCGGAAATCGTCCTGCGCAAACAAAGCGGTGTACCAGCTGTTGGTGTATCCAGTGACCGGCGCATCTTGCGTAAGTGAACTGGGTATTCCCAGTAGAAAGTCCGCCAGCGCGTTCTTGGTCACCGCGTTGCTGAACGTGAACGTCCCGTAATTGTTAAGTAGCGTCTGCTGGATATCCTTGTTCAGCGATAGCTCACCGCCAAACTTGAAGGCGTGACGCCCTTTGCTCCAGCTAAAGACGTCGCGCAGTGAGTAGAAGTTCGTGCCTGCGACAGGCCCGCCAATGGAGTTCGTCAGGTTGAAGTAGCCGCTCACATTGATCTGCGGCAGTGACGGTGTGCCCTGTATGGCGAACGTAGAGCCCAGGTCGCCGAGAGAAGTTTGGGGAATGTTCAGGCGTCCACCGAAGTTGCGCGTGTAGGTTACCCATGCCTGGTTAACACGAGTGTTGCCGATCACCCACGTATCACTGATATTGATATTGTGTTGCCGCCACTCGAACTGCTGCTGTCCCCACGGCAGGTTACCGCTGCCTGCTCTCACCGTGTTCACACCCGAGGTCTCGAAGTAGCTGCCACTTAACCGATGGCTGTTGCTCAACTGATGATCGAGTTTGATCAGGAACTCATTGGTGTCGTACGGGCTCGGTACATACCCTTGCCACTTGCTCCCTGCCAGGTTTGATAAGGGAATGTAATCGGTGATAATCCTCATCGCCACCGGGTCCAGCCGACCCGGGCAGATCACACCGCTAACACCGTTACATACGAAAGTGGCCCCCGTCGCGGGGTCGGTGGGCTTCGTCTTCGACTGAGAGAAATCGCCTGTCCGTTCCAATGCGGTGGGTACAACTGCACCGTTCAGGAACGTGCTGGTTGTCTGGCGCAGTCCCGAGTAGGAGAAGAAGAAGAAAGTCTTGTCCTTGATGATCGGGCCGCCGATCGTGGCGCCGAACTGGTTGCGATGGAAACTCGGTTTCTCCAACTTCGATGCCCAATCGTTGGCGTTGAACATCGTGTTGCGGACGAACTCAAAAAAAGAACCGTGGAACTTATTCGTTCCGGTCTTCGTCAGTACGTTGATGATGCCACTCGCAAAACGTCCATATTCCGCACTGTAACTGTTGGTTTGAACGCGAAACTCTTGGATTGCGTCGGGGTTCGGCAGAATATTGCCCGTGTTACGAAGGCCGGTCATATTGACGCCGCCATCCAGAAAATAGTTCACCGATCCCGTGCCGCCGTCCGTACCGCCGTTAATCAACGTGCGCTGTTCGGGATAACCGAGCACCAGCGAACTAGTTCCGGACGATGCCGTTGCCACGCCGTTGTTATTCGATTGCACCCCCGGCGTAAGGTCCAGCAGCGTGTACACGTTGCGATCGACAAGAGGCAGACTGGAAATTTCCTGCGACTCGATCGTGCGGCCGATCTCGGCTGTTGTCGTGTTGATCAGCGGCGTCGCCTCCATCACCGTGATCACTTCGTTTGTGACTCCGACTGCCAGCTTCACATCGATGCGTGCAATCTGGTTCACAGTGAGCACAATGCCCTGCTGCTGGTAAGTCTTGAATCCGGAAGAAGTAGCTTCCAATTGATAGTTGCCGACTGGAAGAAACTCGACACGGTACGAGCCGTCAGCGTCGGTTTTTACGTTTCGCACCAGGTTCGTATCTGTATTGGTAATCGTTACAGTGGCCCCCGCGACGGCGGCGCCGGTGTTGTCAGTCACGGTGCCGACGACAGTGGTTGTGGTGTTCTGCGCCAAGGCACCAGCGGCAAGCAACACGCAAACGATGCCTGTGATCAGGCTGCGAATCTGGGAAGCGAAAATTCGAGGGAACCGGACAGCGCTCATGAATCATCTCCTAATCAGGCCCTCAGGATCAGGCCCTCAGGGGCTGCGATGGATGCGGGCGCTTCGTACCACGATGCGAGACGCGGTTTCGATTTCATTTTGGTTGCAAGAAAAACTTGGCTCATTGCCAAGTGCTCAACTGCAATCCAGAACTGCGTCTTCGCTTTGCTTCTCGGCAGTCCTAACGGGCTGCTTTCGCTAAACCTAAACTCATCTCCCTCGGCGCATACCCGAACTCACGGGATAGCGTCGCGGAAGCCTTGCACACAAACTCTGCGAGCATCGGCACCTTTGCAAGCGTGATCCGGAATGATGGCGCGGACACGCTGAGTGCGGCGATCGGATAGCCGAAGTGATCCATGACCGGTGCCGCTACGCAGCGAACGCCTTCCTCATGTTCTTCATCGTCGATGGCATACCCGCGCTGACGGCAGATCTTCAGGTCCGACTTCAATTCAGCCGGTGTGACCAGAGTCTTTGGAGTGAACCGTGGTAATCCGTGCTTTCGGATAATGGCGTCCACTTCGCGCTCCGGCATCCACGCCATAATTGCCTTTCCGACGCCCGTACAATGGGCGGGATTGCGCCGGCCTATGCTCGACGACAGTCTCACGCTGCGGGCCGGCTCCAGTTTGTCGAGGTACAACACCTCGCCCTGGTCCATGACGCACAAATGGCCAGTTTCTTCCGTGTCGTATACGAGCTTTTCCAGGTGGATGCGACCGCGATCCCGAATGTCGAACCGCGCCACCGCAATGCTTCCAAGTTCAAAGAGCCTCAACCCCAGGCGGTAGTGCCCGGTTTCAGGGTGCTTCTCGACGATTCTCTCGCGCTCCAGTGTCATTACAATCCGATGCACTGTGCTTTTATGCAGGTGAACCATGGCCGCGATGTCGGCCAGGCTTAGATCGTCATGCTTGCTGGCTAATGCGTTCAGGATTGCCAGTGAACGATCGAGGACTTGTACCCGGTAAGGATCGTCTCGTTTCGAAACGCTTTTCTTTTTGGTCTCAACCACGCGCCCCGCATTCTAGGTGAATTGCAGATGAAGTCAACAGGAAAATGCAACGGTGTTTCACAATACGAGACGACTTACTCCATAAAGAAAATGCTCCGCGTCGAAATGGGGGTTCCCAACGCGGAGCACTTACTCTTGCCCGAAGCTTACTGCCAGCCTCCGCCAAGTGCCCGATACAACTGGACGATAGTGACCAGCTCGTTGCGGCGCAACTGTGCCAGCCGGAGTTCCGCGTCGAACAGATCACGGTCGGCATCCAACGCATTCAGCAGCGTGTCCACGCCACCGCGATACCGCACATACGACAACCGCGACCTATCCTGCAACGTTCCGACCAGCGCTTCCTGACGACCGCGCACGTCACGAACCTTCTCGTACTGGATCAGCGAATCCGACACCTCGCGGAATGCCGTTTGGATCGTCCGCTCATACTGCACGAGCGCCAACTTCTGCTGGGCTTCCGCGAACTTCACGTTGGAGCGTAGGCGTCCTCCCGTAAAGATTGGCTGCGCCACCTGCGGAGTGAACTGCCAGGTCTTATTCGCCCCGGTAAACAGGCTCGAAAGTTGATTGCTCTGGAATCCGAGCAAACCCGTCAGGCTGATCTGCGGAAAATACGCAGCACGGGCTACGCCGATCAGCGCGTTGGAGGAAATCAGGTTTTGCTCCGCTGCACGGATGTCGGGCCTGCGCGCAAGTAGGTCTGACGGCAATCCCGCCGGCAGAGATGGTGGTTGTTCCTGTTGGGTCAGTGCCAGCGTTCGCTTTACAGGGCCGGGACTTTCACCCGTCAGCAGGCGTAGCAGGTTTTCCGTCTGGGCGATGTTCTGCTCTATCTCCGGAATGGCCTCGCCTGCAACCTGCACCAGTTGCTCAGCCTGGCGAACGTCGAGAGTAGAAGCCACACCCACTTTCTCGCGACTCCTGATAAGTTCCAGCGAGTTCTCGCGGCTTGCCAGCGTACGCTTCGCGATTTCCAATTCCGAATCCAGTTCCAGCAATTGGAAGTACGCAGTAGCGACATCCGCAACAAGCGTCGTCACCACGGCCTTTTGTGTCTCTTCCGTGGAGAGCAACTGTGCTCTCGCTGCTTCTGTGGCCATCCGCAGACGGCCCCAGACGTCCAATTCGAACGACAGTAAGTTCAGTCCCACGGATCCAAAAGTCCGTGTTGTGTCTGCGTTCTGTGGAACCGTGAACGAGCCATTTCGTGAAAACCGCTGGGTTGTCACGCCGGCACTGCCGTACACCGTCGGCAATTGATCGGCCCGGGTGATGCCGAGTTGCGCTCGCGCAGCTTCCACGCGAGCCACGGCCTCGCGGAGGTCGTAGTTACTTACCAGTGCCTTGCGAACCAGTTCCTGCAGTTGTGGATCCTTGAAAACCTGGAACCACTTCTCGTCCGCAAGCGACGCAGCATCGCTTGCTCCCGCCGGAGCGGAACGGAACTCCGGCGGTGTAGCGACCTGCGGACGCTGGTATCTCTTTCCGACGGTGCAGCCCGCAAGCAGCACGAGGACAAGAACAAGTGAGCTGAGATGAGCGATTTTCCGAATCATGCAACCACCTCCAGGGCGGTTTCTTCTTCATCGCTCTGCACAACCTCGTGAACACGATTGCGCGCAACGACCATGTAGATCGAAGGCACCACGAACAGCGTGAATACCGTACCGATGATCATTCCGCTCACCAACATGATGCCGATGCTGTTGCGAGCGCCTGCTCCCGGTCCCGTTGCCAGGATGAGCGGGAAATGGCCTACCACCGTTGCAGCCGTCGTCATCAGAATCGGACGCAACCGCGTTCCGGCCGCTTCTATGACCGCACTAAGTTTTTCGTGTCCGGCCTCCTGCAGTTCATTGGCGAACTGCACGATGAGGATGCCGTTCTTTGATACCAAGCCGACCAGCGTAATTAGTCCAACCTGGCTGTAGATGTTGAGCGTGGTGAATCCCAGGAACGAGAACATCAACGCACCCGAGATCGCCAGTGGAACTGACCCAGCAAGAATGATGAACGGATCGCGGAAGCTCTCGAATTGCGCCGCCAGCACCAGGTAAATCAGGATGCCAGACAGGAGGAACGTTCCAAGGAACTTGCTCCCTTCCACGCGCAGCTGCCTCGACTCACCGGCATAATCCACCGTAAAGCCGTTGGGCATGATCTTCTTTGCTTCCGTCTCCAGGAACGTAAGCGCCTGATCCAGCGACACGTTCGGCGGAATCACGCCTTGAATCCTCACCGCATTGAGCTGCTGGAACTTTTTCAGTTCACGCGGCTCAGTCGTGGTGCGCAGAGTTGCGAACGTTGACAGAGGCACCAGCTTGCCACCGCTGCCACTGACATAAATTTGCTCGAGCTGATCGGGCGTCAGGCGCTCCACTCTCTTAGCCTGAGGGATCACCTTGTAGCTCCGTCCCTGAATACTGAAACGGTTCACGTAATTGCCGCCCATCAGTGCTGAGAGATCGCGTCCCGCCTGGCTGAGATCGACCCCCTGCGAGCGAACCTTGTCACGATCGAAGACAACTTCCGTCTGCGGCTGATCGAATTTCAGATCCGCATCGGCGAAGATGAACATGCCGCTCGCGAACGCCTTCTGTACGAGTTGGTTCGCTAGATCGACAAGTTCCTTCGGTTCGGCCGACGAGGCAATCACGAAGTCCACCGGGAAATCGCCGCCACCGGGTAGCGGTGCGGGCGTAAGTGGAATTACGCGGATGCCGGGAATCTGTGACAGAGGCCCGGTGGAAGCCACCAGTAGTTCCTGCGTGTTTCTCTTGCGCTCGCTCCAGGGCTTCGTCACCATGCCGCCAAATCCGCCACTTGGTGAGGTGATTTGGAAGATGCTGCCCGCCTCTGGAAATGAGTGATACACGTCATACACCTTCTGCGTGAACAGCTTCGTCTGGTCGAGCGTGGCATTGGGCGCCGCTTGGATCACTCCGAATACAACACCCTGATCCTCCGCAGGAGCCAGTTCCTTCATCGAGAACATGTAGAACGGGACTGCCAGTAACAGCACGATGGCCCAGACAGTGATCACCACTGGACGGTAGTGAAGCGTTCCCGTCAGCCTGCGCTCGTAGCCGCGACGAACCTTCTCGAAGTTCCGGTTGATCCATCCTGCGAAACCGCGGTCCGTATCACCGGCTTTGAGCAGCCTCGAACTCATCATCGGCGACAGAGTCAGCGCCACGACGCCTGAAACCGTTACTGCACCAGCCAGCGTGAACGCGAATTCCCGGAACAACGCACCCGTAAGTCCGCCCTGCACACCCACCGGCGTGTAAACGGCAGCGAGCGTAATCGTCATCGCAATGATCGGACCGACCAGCTCGCGGGCCGCATCGATAGCGGCTCGCATTGGCGTTTTGCCATGATGCAGGTGACGCTCGACGTTTTCGACTACGACAATCGCGTCGTCCACCACCAATCCCACGGCCAGAACGATTGCCAGCAGCGTCAGCAGGTTGATGGTGAATCCCGCAACCAGCATGAGGAATACCGCACCGACCAACGAAATTGGAATCGCCACAATTGGGATCAGCACCGACCGCACCGAACCCAGGAACAGGAAGATCACGATGATCACGATGATCAGCGTCTCCGACAACGTGCTCAGCACTTCGTGGATCGCATCCTGGATGTAAGCCGTCGAGTCATAGGGAATACCGAGCTTCATCCCGGCGGGCAGTTGTGACCGCAGTTCTGGAACTGCTTCGCGAACCTTCTGAATTACTTCCAGCGAGTTCGCGGTCGGCAAAACCCAGATGCCCATAAACGTGGCGGTCTCGCCGTTGAAGCGGACATCCTCGTCATAGTTCTCGGCGCCCAGCACCACATCCGCGACATCGCCCAACCGCACGATCGTGCCCTTCTCTTCCTTCACGACCATGTTCCGGAACTCTTCCGGCGAACGGAGATCCGTATTCGCGACGAGGTTCACCGACACCATCGAACCCTTGGTGCGGCCCAATGCAGACAGGTAGTTATTCTTCGCCAAGGTGTCCTGCACCATCGACGGAGAAATACCCAGCGCTGTCATCTTGTCGGGCTTCAACCAGATTCGCATCGCAAAGGTCCGGTTACCCAGAATGTCAGCTCGCTGAACTCCATTGATGGCGCTCAACTTCGGCTGAACCACACGCGTAAGATAGTCGGTGATCTGGTTCTGATCCAGGTCCGCCGAAGAGAAGCCAAGGTACATCGCTGCAAACTGCTGGTCGGCAGTTTCCAACTCGATGATTGGCGCCTCCGCTTCCGGCGGAAGGTCGTTGCGCACTTGCGCTACCTTCGCCTGGATCTGCGTCAGCGCTGCATTCGTGTCGTAGTTCAGCTTCAGGTGAACCGTGATCGTGCTAGCACCCTGGGCACTCGACGACTCCATGTAATCGATGCCGTCGGCGCTGGCAATCACGCGCTCCAACGGAGTCGTAATGAATCCGCGTACCAGGTCAGCGTTCGCTCCCACATAGACTGTGGTCACTTTCACAACTGCGATATCGCTACGCGGATACTGCCGGACGCTCAGTGAGCGGATCGATTGCAGGCCGGCAATCAAGATCACCAGGCTCACCACAACCGAAAGAACAGGCCGCTTAATAAATAGATCCGTAAACTTCATAACTCCTCAGTTGTCTTCCGGCTTAGGGTCCGGACTGTTCGAAGGTTGAACCGAGTTGTTGACCGTGATCGGTGCGCCATTGCGGAGGCGGAACGTGCCCGAGGTGACGATCTCTTCTCCTGGCTTGATGCCGGATAGAACTGCTACTTGATCACCACGCGCAGGGCCAACCTTCACGAATTGTTGCTTCACTCCGCGATACTGCTTCCCGTTCGGGTCTTTCAGGTCCGAGATAACGAAGATTGAATCTCCGAATGGCGCATAATTGATTGCCGACGCCGGAACCGTCATGATCGACTGCGCAGCGCCCGTCTGCAATTCCGCCTCGACGAACATGCCCGGTCGCAGAGTACCCTTCGGGTTCGAAACCGTGACCTGAACATTGACGTTTCGCGTGGCTTCATCGATGACGGAATCAATCGCGCTTACCCGCCCTTGAAGCTTCAGTCCCGGTATGTCGCTCGCCGTCAGATGCACCGTTTGGCCTACTTTCACGCTCAAGGCATTCTGTTGGGGCACGCCAAAGTTCACGTAAATCGGGTTGAGTGACTGAAGTGGCACAATCGGGCTTCCCGGAGACAGATACTGTCCGAGGTTTACCTGTCGGATGCCGAGCGCTCCGCTGAACGGAGCACGCACGGTTTTGCGTTCAATCGTCGCGCGGATCTCGCCGACTTTGGCTTCGGTCGAACTCTTCTCTGCTTCCGCCTGGTCATAGTCAGCGCGGGCGATTGCTCCTTGCTCGACCAGCGTCTTCATACGGTTGTAGTTCAACCGCGCAAGATCGCGCTGCGCTTCGGCCGCCGCAAGTTGCGCGCGTTCCTGGCGAGTATCGAGTTGCACCAGGACATCGCCGGCCTGCACTACTTTTCCGGACTGAAAGGTGATCTTGTCCACGATGCCGGGCAGGTCAGCACTCACCGTCACACCTTGTACTGGCACGACCGTGCCGACCGACTTCATCGACGACGACCAGTTGTCGTTCTTCACCACGATCGTGGTCACAGCGGTTGGTGGCGGCGTGAAGCTCATCTGCTTCATGGCCGCCTGCACCTGCTGAAATTTCGCGAATGCCAAGCCCCCTATAACAATGAGAGCGATACCTAACGTTAGAAATATCTTCTTTGCCATCTTTCACCCCTGAACTTCTCTCGATCGAAACTTAACTGGCGAGGCGGTGGGCCGCCATCGCCGAACTCTTGATCGTCTCTGCTGCGTTCCTTCCAAGTATCTCCATGGCCCGCAGCTTTGCGTTCTCCACCTCTTGCGGACGGCACTTGAGAAGGATCGCCGCATCCTGAATGGTGAACTGATTCAATACGGTGAGAACGAATACGAATCTTGCAAACGTGTCCAGTCGTAGCACCAGGTCAAACTCTGGGCTCGCGCCAGCGTATGCGGCGTTTCGCGTATCCATCTTGCCCGCGCTTGGACCGATCATCTCGATTGCATTCTCAATCACCGCAATTCGCGCCCACGAACGCGCCCAATCGCGGAACACCGTCGTTGATTTCCGGCACTTCTCCAGCGCGGCGAGGAAGCACTTCTGAGCTTTAGCTTCGTCGCCAGTTAGCACCATCGCCAATTGGAATAAGGAATCCATATCGCGGTTGAAAATCGTGCAAAACTCATCCGCTGAGGTATAAAACGCCGCCCGACCGGCACGAACTGCGGTCGCGCTAAGAGCCATCGTCTCTGCGCTAGTCATGCTTTGTGCTCCTCTCCGTTGAGCAGTAGCGGGCTAATTGCTTCACCAGGTGCTTGATCATGATTCCGCGGCAGCAACTGAACTGTGCGCCCTCTGTCTTCATATGACGGAGCAACAGTTCGCCCTTTACACTTATGTCCGTCACGTCTTTCAGTTCGATCAGCACTTTTGTCTTTTCATTAAGCTGGCGTATTTCTCGCCAGGTACGTTCCAGTTCCGCGAGCCACGGATCCGTAAGCTTGCCTTCTAGAACCAGAGTCCTTTGGCCCGCGCGCATGAATGAAGTGATCTTCAGCATTGCCATTCGGAAGAATGCACGAGTGCTGCCATTCCTTCTTCTAGACAAGTGATCAGCTAAACGATGTGGTGAGAGTAACTTGCGAGTGTTAGAGCGGGATCACACTTAGCGAAAGTGTCGAAAGTAGTGTCGAACGGTGTCGAAAGTGTCGACAGGTGTCGAAGCTACGACACCTGTTGACTCGGAGCAGTGATACCCAGTTTTTTCATTCGCGAGATGAAAGTGGTCCGTTTTAAGCCAAGACGTGCAGCGGCGCCCTTCGTTCCACCGACCTGCCAATCGGCTTCGTTAAGAACGCGGAGCATTTCCTGCCTTTCATCGGACGGAACCGAAGCAGCAGGCCCGGTTCGTCCCACTCCATTGCGGAGTTCCTTCAATGGGAAATTCAATGCCGACCCACGGGATAGGATCACCGCGCGTTCGACGAAATTCTCCAGTTCGCGAATGTTCCCTGGCCAGTGCCATGCCATCAGTTCCTTCATCGCTGAGGCAGGAATGGCATCGATCTGTTTCTCCATCCGGCGTGCGTATTTCTGGGCGAAATACCTTACCAGCAGAGGAATATCGTCCGGTCGCTCCCGAAGCGGAGGAATGCGGATCGGAAACACATTCAACCGGTAATAGAGATCGCTGCGGAACTCCCGGTTTTCGATCATCTTTTCCAGGTCGCGATTCGTTGCCGCCACCAGGCGCACATCCACTTTCTTCGTGACTGTGCTTCCGAGGCGCTCAAACTCGCGTTCCTGCAATGCGCGCAACAACTTCGGCTGGATCTCGAGAGGAATATCGCCAATCTCATCCAAAAACAGCGTACCCTTATCCGCCAGTTCCAGTCGCCCAAGTTTCTGCGTAACGGCGCCCGTGAAGGCTCCCCTCTCGTGGCCGAAGATTTCGCTCTCCAGCAATCCGGTCGGGATCGCCGCACAGTTCATCTTCACAAAAGTTCTCTCACTGCGACGGCTCCGTTCGTGTATCGCGCGTGCGATCAATTCTTTTCCTGTGCCGGTCTCTCCGAGCAGCAGGACTGTGGAATCGCTGCCTGCAACGGTATCCACCAGATGCAGCACATTTCTGAGCACGGAACTCTGGCCGACGATACCTTCGAAGTCGATCTCCCCGCGGATTTCATCTTCAAGGTAGAGTTTCTCTTGTGCGAGTTTCTCCTTCAACTCGGCAATCTGCCCGTACGCCAGCGCGTTCTCGACGGCGATTGCAATCTGGCCCGCAATCTGCCGCAGGAAACTGATTTCCTCCGCCCCAAAACCTTCTTCCGTGAACCGCGACAGCGCCAACACCCCCAGTGCCCTTCCGCGACTGATAAGCGGCACAAAACAGCAGGAGTTCAGTCCTTCTCGCAACGCCGGATGTGGGTCACACCCTGGCTCCAAGTTCACATCCGACTTCTTTTTTGTCTGGGGCTGCCCTGTTCGAAAGGCCACCCCAAGCGGCGAATGGTCGATATCGATCGGGGTCTCCGAGGTGAGGAACCCCTTCCCGTCAGGAAAGTCCAGCGCATAAAAATGAAGCTGTGTCCCGTCCGCGTTGGGAAGCGCGACTCCAGTAGCATCGCACTTCATTACATTACGGACACTAACGGAAACCTCACGCAGCAGATCGCGCAAATCGAGGCTCGTGACAAGCCTGTTCGTCAGGTCCAACGTGAGTTGCAGGAGATCTTTCTTGCGCTGCAATGCAGCCTGTGCCTTGGCAGACTCTTCTGCGCTCAACGCACTGTCGACCGCCAGCGCAAGGTGGTCGGACACCAGCGTCAAAAATCGAACCTCGTCCTCAGAGTAGGCGTTGGGAACCGACACACCAATGGCTAATGTTCCCAGGCGGCGCTGCATGGTGCTGAGCGGCAGTGCGACCGACGACCGAATTCCGTAATACTCCAGCATTTCCCGCAGCCGTGGATAACGGGTTTCCTCCTGCCAGTCGGCGATGATCACCGGCTGCTGGCTCTCATACGCGAGTCCGGTGGGCGATTCGTCCGGAGGAAATTGCGGAGTCGGAACCTCTCCGGGATCATCGAAGGCTTGAAAAACACGCCATTTCACATGGCCGGTCGCCTCGTCGATTACGGTGATCAGGACATAGTCGAATCGGACGAATCTTTGCAACTCGCGGGCAAACCGTTCCATGACCGCGCGCGAGTCCCGGCGGCACACAGCGACTGCAGCCGACGCGCGCAGGAGTGCCTCGTAACGGCGGATAGACGTATCGTAAGGAACTGGGATTGCAACCGAACCAGAGACCATGATCCCCAACCTGCGAACTTAGGCTTGTAGTGTGGGATTTCGCTCGGTTGTATTTGGATTCAAAAAAGCAGCGCCTTAATATCTCTAAGTTGTGGATTTTTCGGTCAGCACGCCAAATCCAGCAATCCGCGACAGGCGAATCATCGCAGGCAACGACGCTGAATCGACAGCACTTAGGGTCAGGCGCCGGCTCGCATCTTAGCCGAGAGTTCCTGGCTCCACGACATGCGCCGAAGTGGTGGTGCACCCGCGGCCTCCCATGCCAGCCTCGCGCAGCCGAGCAAGTTCACCACATCGCCCAGCTTGCTGACGGCAACTTTTACCTGCTTCACGGCCAGGGGTTGCCCACTGGCGAGCATCGTCTGTTTCAAGGACTCTATATAGAGGTCAGCAGCCGCGGCCATACCTCCGCCGATAACGATGATCTCGGGATCGAAAAGACTGACAAGGTTCGCGAGACCTCGTCCGAGGAGCTCACCTACATTGTGGAATATCTGAATTGCGACTTGGTCGCCACGCCTGGCAGCTGCCGCGACATCGTAAGCGGTGATTCGAGCAGAATCGAGGCTTGCCAACTCCGTCTGCGCACCAGCTTCGATCTGCTGCCGTGCTGAGCGCGCGATGCCTGGCCCGGCCGTGAGCGATTCCAACTGGCCCACGCGTTTGGAATTCGCGTTGTCGCATTCAGATACGACCAACCAGCCTGCGCAACCAGACAATTCATGAGCGCCGCGGATGATCCGGCCGCCACTCAGAATTCCCGCTCCGATGCCCGTTCCAATAATGACTACAATCGCGTCCGACTTTCCTTGTGCCGCCCCTCGCCAACACTCTCCCAGTACTGCCGCGTTACGGTCACTTTCCACGATGACCGGGATTCCCAGCGACCGCTTTAGGCGGGCCGCCAATGGCATCCGCTCCCAGCCGGGCAAGTTAGGTGCCCACACGGTTCCCGAGGGGCGAGCCAATCCCGGCACCGCGACGGCGGCCGCCGAGTAAGCCTCCTTGGGACTCTTTAACCCTGCAAGATCTTTCGCCAGTTGACGAATCTGGAGGACCGGTCCGGAAGGGGAACTCAAATCCACCGGGACGGTTTCTCGCGCAACGATTCGACCTTTCTGGTCCACGACTGCTGCCGAGCACTTCGTGCCGCCGAGGTCGGCGGCGAATGCGTAGTAGGGCACCTTCGATCCTTTTACTCTCTTCAGCTCTTCAGCGGCAGCGCCTTTAGCGCGCCACCTTTACAGCATTGCTGCGAATCATACCAGCCGAACATCCATGTGTTAATAAACCAGCCGCTACATCGCCGCTTTCTGGGCATTGCGCACGCGGGCTGTTCTCTCCTGCACCATCAGTACGGCTGCCAATATAGAGATTCCAATTGCTCCGGCAAGCGGAACCACCATTCCGATCCGGATGCCGAACTGCTGCGAAACCTGTCCTACTCCCCAGGGAAATGCCATTCCACCAATCAGCGCTATCGCAAATAGTAGACCGAACACGGTTCCCGTATTGGAATACCGGTCGCCGGCAATGGCGAGCGCCGTGGGAAAGATCGGGGCGTAAGACACCCCAATGATCACAACGCCAAGCACCAGCAGAGGCAAAGACTGCGCTGATAGCAGGATGGCGCATCCTAGAAGCGACAGCACAGCGCTGCCCAGAACCACCCTCGCTTTCGGCACGTTCGCCAGCACGGTCGCGGCGATGATGCGGCTAAACATCAATGCGGCCCAGTACCCGGCCAGAACGAGCGTGGCGATGCGTGGCTCAAATCCATTCGCATTTGCATATGTGGATGTCCACCCGCCAATACACGCCTCGTTGCCGGATTCAAAGAACAACAGAAATGCAAGCAACAACACGCCCGGATACCGTGCCACGCTCAACGTCGCTCGCAGCGAAAAGCCTTGTGGGCTGAGCGCCGGCGGAAACTTCATCACGGCATAAGCGACAGCGCATGCCCCGGATATTGCCGCACAGAAAAACAGCAACTGCGGGATCGTGAAATGTCCCTGGATACTTGCGGCCAGCAGCGGGATGCACAAAGCACCCACTCCGAAGAAGATTCCGAGCAGGTTCAACATCGGCCCCCGCTTGTCTCCGTAGAGATCGGACACAAGCACGTTGGTCGAGGTATTCAAACCACCCCCGCCGAAACCAAGCACCACCGCGGCAACCGAAGCGGTGGACAGCGAACTCGACATCGCGAACAGCACCATCGCCGCCGCCACCAGCAACGACGAACCGAGCAGGGTCAACTTGTTCCCGAGATGATCGATCATGGGTCCCGCAATCATGGACGCCAGAAAGATACCCAGGTACAGGAACAGGAACATGTTTCCCTGCTCGGCCAGGTCAATGTGCAGACGCTCGCGCATCTCGGGCATGCCGAAAAGCGTGCCGAGAATCGCAAGCACGATGCCGAACACCAACATACCGGCGCATGCGCTAATGAACAAAGCCCGCTGTCGCACCGAATCTCCCAAGGCTTACCTCTTCAGTGAGCGCTCGTATTCTTCGTAAACGCGATTAGTATTGTCCGCGGGAATGCCCGGGACGTTCGGCGATACGAACACCGGGGGATTGATTCCCTTCTCCGACAAGCACTCCGCTACTCCCGCCATGATCGCCATAGCAATCGTCACCGTGGCCACGGTCGATCCCGCGGCAACCGGAGCTTTCCAATTCTTGATCTTCACCAGCGCGTCTTCGGGCGGCATACAGTTGTCGATTACGTAATCGGCAACATCGGCCAGTTTCTTACCGCTCGAGTGCGTCGCTTCGCGAACCTTGTAGTTCTGCATTGACGTGACCGCAACCGTGGTCAAGCCGCGCTTTTTCGCCTCAAGCAGTACCTCGATGCCGGCGGCATTCAGTCCACCGTGAGAAAACACCATCATTACGTCGCCGCTTCGGATTGGCTCATTCTCGAACAGCACCTGGGCGTAGCCTTCGCGCCGCTCTAGCCATAGCAATCCTTTGGCCCCTCCAGACCCGATCACGTTCGTCCACATCAACCGCATGTCCATCAGCGGTCGAAACCCAGGATAGGCACCATACCGGGGAAACATGTCCTGGACTGGCAACACGGAATGGCCACTGCCGAATAAATGTACAAGTCCTTTTTTAGCAATGCAGTCGGCCATCACGGCCGAGACCTTCTGGATATTCTCTGTCTGGGTGCTCCAGATCTGGTTCAGAACTTCCGTTATACGATCACGATATTGGGTAACGCTCACCTTCTCCTCCAGCCAATTAGTAACAGGCGTTCTGTTGTAACGCTGTGATTAAAAGTCGATTCTATAAATACGTACGCTCTCGCCCGGAACTTCCGCTTTCAATTGCAGGTTCGTTCCAGACGCGTTGACCTTCTCTCCACTTACGATTTCCCTGACCGCGGTAGCCGGCTTTTCCAATGTCCGCTCAAAGGTTACCTGGGCTGGCGTATTGGCATGGTTAAAGAGAAACACCAGCCTGCCCTTGTCCGCTGTCATTTGCCGCAACTCCAGAAGGGCTGGCGCCTGCAACTTCGGCGAACTGAGACCGGCCCACTGCGCCAACAGTCCACCTAGCGGATTCATTGCCACAGGCATCTGCTGGTTCTGTTGTCCCGGGAAGCTGCCGAAAACGATTGTGCTTCCCTTTTTGTATTTGTTCTCGTAGCCAACCGGAGTTCCGTCTTGGGAAAATGCGATCGCCTTCGCCGAAGGGTTCAGAACCTCGAACGTCTCCAGGAAGCTCATGCCCGGAATCGTGGCGTCTCCCCAGCGAATCGTAAACTCCTTCCCTGGGATCAACGTCTTCTCCCTCACGCCCAGCATCTCGTGCCATCCGAAACCCGGAATAATAGGTTCCGCATGTCCGCGTTCGTCCACCCAGCCGGGGCGAGCTTCCACGAACATATGGCCTCCATTGGCGACGTAACTCTGCAGAGCAGAAGCCTCTTCCTTCGTCAGCATCAGAGGATACGGCACAATGACGAGCTTGTAACGCCCGAGTTTTTCTGCCGAAAGCTCACGGGAACTTAATACGTCGAGCGGCACATTGCGTTCAAAGAACATCCGGTGATATCCGGCCACCGCCTGGTGAGTGGCGTTGCGGCTTCCATAAGCCTGGTATCCACCCAGCAGCGGAGCCAACGGGCTGAACACAACGGCCGCTTCCGCTGGCTCCGTGCGTGCTTGCAGTAGCAAATCGGAATTCGCGTCAATCACCTTCGCGTAGGCGCCAGCCCGGCGACTGCGCTCAGTGAGGGTGCCATCGAGGTTGACCATCCCGTAACCGCCGGACTCATACCCGGCATTCATCGGATAGAACGCGTAGTGGTTGATGGCCCGCGCTCCGCGGGAAACCATACCCCACGCCCACATCTCCATGTCGCTCGGGGTTACCTCGGAGCCGATGACCGTGCCATGCACGCCATAGCCACTCTGCAACTCCCCGACATAGAAACCGCGCCCGTCGGTGATCGCGTTCGTCAGGTCCATGGAAAGCACCCGCCGGTTTAGGTCCCAGTTGCGGTCCACGGACGTCAGCTTCGGATACAGGCTGGTCCCGAAGTAATCGACGGAATCCTTCATCAGGAAGTCGTCCGAAGGATCGTAAGCATCAGCCAGTGTACGAGCTAAGGGGGAGGGATTCGGCGCATGACTAGTCGTAACGTGACCCGGATCGACGGCCTTCACGGCTTCGTTGCGCATCTTCAGATCCTCGGCCAGTTTGTAGCCGTAGTAGATGCGCCAATCCATGAAATCTGTATAAGAAAGGATGGTCCCGAACCGCGGCGGTTCGACTTCACTCCAATCGGCAAAGGTGCGATGCCACGCCTCGTTTAACGCATCGATGTTGCCGTACTTGCCCTTCAGCCATTCGCGGAAACGCTCCATGCTGCTCGGGCAATAGCAGAACATCGGCTCGGACTTGTAACCGATGCGAGCCCAATTCATCGCCGCCGGCTCGCTCCATAAATCGTAACCAAAGAACGCCGGACTCTTCTCGGCGTGGCGTGCCACTTCAGAATAAAAGCCTAAAATTGCTTTTCGTACACCGCGATGATCAATGCAATAGCCCGGTGCTGCCTGGGACTTAATCGGCTGCCCGTCCTGGGCTGCATAGTGGCCGTCAGGATATTTCTTCCCGACCCACTGCGGCGCAGAGTCAACGTATACCTGCACTATCACTTTCAGCCCGACCTCTTGCGCCAGTTTTAGCAGCAGGTCGAGGTTCTCCAGGTGGTACTCGCCGTCGCGCGGCTCGCCCACGTTCCATTCCACCCAGGTGCGGACCGTATTGAACCCGAGGCCCTTGATCTTAAGCAGATCCTCTTTCCAGACTCGCGGCGAATCAGCCGTGATTCTGTCTAGCATCGGTGCGCGGGCTTTGCCGCCGCTATACCAGACCGAAACGGGAAAGAAAGTAGGCTTCGAGTGATCGACGCTCGCGCTTGTCACTGACGCCGGCTTTGGCGTCGCCACCTTCTTCTGTCCCGACTGCGCAAACCCCAGAACCGAACACACGAGCAGCACTGCTGCGATTTTGACGGCCTTCATAACTCTCCTGGAAAAGACGGCTTGTTACAGGTGCCGTTGGTTGGCGACACCTGTAACAAGCTGGTCGGCTAAAAGAACAGCTTCACAGAGTACTGCAACTTGCGAGGTTCACGAGCCGCGTTGTAGGCACCAGTGACGTAATTGCCGCCAGTGTCTTTCACGAGGATCGGATTGTTCGTCGCATCAAACGCTACTGAGCTGTTGAACGACTTGTATTGCGTGTGATTGAAGACATTGAACGCTTCCGCCTTGAACTGCAGGTAACGGCGTTCGTTGCCCAACGGTACGCGCTTGCTCAGCGTCATGTCCCAGTTATTGATTCCAGGTCCGCGCAGAACTCCTGGCCGAATAGTGCCGAAACTCACGTTGCCGTAAGTTCCCTTCGGCGTTGCCCGGAACGCTGCCGGATTGAACTGCATGCCGGCGGGAATGTTCGCGAACGGATCGCCGATGATGTCACCGCGCGCACCGTCAGTGGAGCCGGTAACGTCACGACCGTCGTTCCAGTAGACCGACGGCGTAACCGGCGACCCGCTGATGAAGCTCGTGATTCCGCTCACCGACCAATCGTCCGTGAAATAGCCCAGGACAGAGTTGCCCGTGGCCTTGCCGAGTTTCGGCAGTTCGTACCAGTAGTTGAATACCAGCGAGTGCGTGCGATCGTAACCAGTCGGTCCGTAATTGTAATCACGAGGATTCAGGTACGAACTTACCGCTTCACCATCGCCGCTGGCGACACCAAGGGTTCTCGACCACGTATACGCCGCACCGATCTGGAAGCCGTTCCGGAACCTGCGATCGGCTTTCACCTGGAGAGCGTTATAGTTGGCCGTTCCGTCGTAGAGCTGCGCCGTCACATCCGTATAGCCCGGATAGGTGCGGAAGAAGTCGTCCGGCAATACGCCGCCGGTCGTCGGGTCCGCATTAGCCGGATTGAAACGGGCACCCACCGGTATCGGGTTGATGTCCTTGTTAATCCAGATGTGCCGGGAAATGTTTCCAACGTACGAAACATCCACCACGACGTTCTGGGGGAGTTCCTGTTGGATACCGAAGCTGTAGCTGGTCGTCGTTGGGGTCTTTAGTCGGCCGTAAAACGCCCACGCGCCGGAGGTCCAGAAACCGCCGTTCGGGAAGCGATAACCCGTGGCTCCCGACAACTGATCCAGGGTCGTGTAGTACGCAGTCGACGTATATCCGATCGGCGCACTGCCCGTCGCATAGACTGGAGGCAGAATCGATCCGCGGTCTTTGAAGATACCTCCTCCAAAGTGCAGGGCCGTTTTGCCGTTGCCGAACACGTCGTAAGCCAGTCCAATTCGAGGCCCGACATCAATTGCCGAGTACTCAGCAAGGCCCTCGGGGCAACCGTTCTGTCCCGCTGCACACGAGCCGTTGTTGAAGTCACCGCTGTTCGGAACCATCGCCCCGATGGCGACACGAGGAACATAGGTGTTCGTTACAGCGTCGTAACCTACGCGATTTCCGCCCTGCATCACGGGTTGATACAAGCGCGGTGCTTTCGTCCGATCGTATAAAGCAGGGTTGAAGGTCGACATCTTATTGCTGTAATCGACCACTGGCCCCATGTGGTAGAAGCGGAGTCCGGCATCGAGCGTCAGCCGTGAGGTCAACTTCCAGTTGTCCTGCACGTACCATTCAAGATTGTTAAACCACCAGTCGCCACTGCCGCCCTGCGTGCTCTGCTGGAATGAGTTAACGATACCCAGCATGGCATTCGCAAAGCCGTCGTTGGCGCTGATCGGATTCAATGCCGAATGGCCGAATGACAGCGTCCCACGATAAGTGCTCCACAAAGGAGACACCTTCCCGTCACGCTCGAAGTAGAAGCCGAACTTAAGGTTGTGTTTGCCCCGCACCATGCTGAGGTTGTCAACGATGGTGTAAATGTCGTTCCAGTTGTCGTACGGGAACGACCCAATCACGCTGATATTTGCCGGCGTGTAGTGACGGGATCCAAACGCAATGTTCGGCAGGTAATCCGCATTACCGTACCAGTCGGGTATTCCGAGCTGTGAACGCTGCCATTTGCTTGCATCGCTCGGGAATGCCGTCAGGTGGTTGTAGCTCTTGCCGAATGCGAAGTCGTTCACCAGGGTGGGTGAAAATACCTTGGTTACGTGCAGGTTGTAGCCGTGTCCCGGCTGATTGAACGAAATGTCCGACAGCACCCAGTTCATACTGGTCACCCAGTTGCCCCAGGGCTGATTCTGTTCGTCCATGTCGTTGTTGAACCGGAAATACGCGCTCAAAGTTGGAGTGATGTTGGCGTCGATGCGGAACATGTCCGAACGACGGTTGTAGTTTCCGCTGTACTGGGAAATGTAGTTCCCCAGATAAGCGCCTTGCGGGTTCGTGTAATTCGGCTCGGGGAAGAACTTGAGGATGTCCTGCCCCATCTGGCTGATCCGGTCCGTCGGAATGATATTTCCGGGAAACTGCGCGTGCGTCAGCGGATCGATGACCGTGATCAACGCACCCGAACTGTCACGACTCTGCGAAAAGTCACCATTCCTCTCCGCCAACGTCGGAACCGTCACCACCTTCGTGGACGCAGGCTGCTTCCAATGGCTCCATTCTTCCGACACGAAGAAGAACAACTTGTCTTTTTTGCTATTGAATTTGTCTGGGATAAAGATTGGGCCGCCTAAGCTGAAGCCCTTGATACCGGCTCTCTCGACGCTCTTTGGAATTGGGTATTTGTAGTGGTGTGCATCCCAACTCGTGGCGTTCAGGCTTTCGTTACGTCCATAGTAGTAGCCGGTGCCGTGGAAATTCTGGGTGCCGCTCTTGGTAATGACTGTGATTGCGCCGCCGGCGCTGCGTCCGTACTCGGCTTGGTAGTTCGAAGTAAGAACGCGGATTTCCTGGATCGAGTCTGGGGTAGTGGTGTAATGGGTCGTCTGGTTGGAACCGGTATCCAGGTTGGTGATGCCGTCGACCGTGAAATTCTTTTGACTATCGCGGCCGCCATTAATCACGGTGCCGCCGACTTGTGTAGGCGCCGAGATAACGCGCTGTGCCGTCCCGTTGTCGACAACACCGGGAATGACCGAAAGAACCGTGAATACGTCACGGCCCTTGACTGCAAGATTTTCCAGCTGGTTGGCGGAAATCGTGCCCGATTTCTCCGCGCTCGCCAATTGGATCTGGGCCGCTTCATCGGTGACGGTCACGGTTTCCGAACCGGCTCCGATGGTTAGTTTGATGTCGCCGACAGTGCGAATCTGGCTCGCTGAAATATTGAGCGCCATCTCAGCAGGCTTGAAACCCTTCGCTTCGATCCGCAAGGTGTAATCGCCAGCCAGCACATTCAGGAAAGTGAATAAGCCGTTGGCATCCGATTGAACCTCAAGTGAACTCCCTGTCGCCCGGTTCGCAAGCTGGCAGGTTGCGCCTGGAATCAGCGCTCCGTTGGGATCAACGACAGTACCCTTCACCGAACTCGTCACGTTCTGGGAGAACATGCAGGTAGTGAGCAGGGCGATGAGGGCAACGATGGACAGTATCTTCTTCACGCCACCTCCTAGCGATGCAGTGAAGCACGGCAGAGTCCGCGGGGTATCGGCCGTGCCATGGCAAGTGCACCGCACTGGGACAATCGATGCAGCCGTTAACCATCCATCACAGTGTGTGATTATCTGCTAAGGTGGTTATCTAACCGCGGCAGGAAGTTATCACCATCCCGAACCGAAGTCCAGCATCTTTTTAAGTTCTTGTGGAAAAAATCTGGGCTGCCCTACGAGGCCTCGCCTCCTACCCGTGCCACGCCTCGATGCACTTCAGCAGGAGTCGATCAAAGTCCGCCTTTTCAGCGTCGCTGAGATGGTCGGTAAATTTTCCCAGCGCCTTACCGGTGGCTCGTTCCATCTGCCGAAGCAATTTCTTGCCTTCCGGCGTTATCCGCACCAGGTATTCTCTTCGGTTCAGGGGGTTCTGCTCCCGTCGTGCCATGGACCTCTGTTCGAGCGCGTCGATCAGCCCGATCACTGCGTTGGGATGAGTCCGGGTAGCCTCGGCGATCATATTCTGGTTAAGCGTCTGGTCCTCGGCCAGGGCAAGAATGGCAGCATGCCTGCTATGAAAGCCTGTCGGTAACAGTTCACGGTCCACCAGTTCGATGGCTCGCTCTCCCGCAACCCGGAGAAGGAACGCGACATTGGAACGCAGTGGCTTTGGCACCTGATAGTTCATGGCTTCACCTCACTTTGAAGTGACATCTTCAACTTACCACGAGCAACAAGCAGCCCGGGACCCAACAGGATCGAATCTCCCCGCGCGGCCCGCAAAACGGATACCGCAGCCCCTTGAACTTTTTTAACAATCGCTGAAACGATCTGCCACCCTGCTTCACTACTCTGTTGAGCACGCCCAACGACATATGCCGATGTGCCATGGCTTGCTCGACGGAGAATCGAATGCAGTTTTTGGTTGCATCAGGCCAGTGTATGCAGTTTCTGGATTTGGAAGCCAAGGTGACCGTGCCGGTGGCGGCTGCGGAGCTTGAGCCGAATCACAGGTATGCCGTGCTCTTGTTTTTGCAGAATAATGAGTGCGTCGCTTACGAGAACGTGAGGGTCTGCATTTCGCACGATCCTTTTGAGATGAGTGCCCGCGGCTTGTCGTCCTTGATCATCCAGCCGCCTCCAGTCGATGTTCCCGCGCGCGTGCAGGACGCACAGGGCGTGGTAATGGTTCGCTTCTGGTTTATTACGCCGTCATCAGGAGGCGGTCGTCTAACTGCCAGTGTTTTGCCGAACGGACCAGCCATTGTGCAGCCGGTAACCATCAACGCATCCGCGACCTCCCGCTACATTCCCGACGCTTCCTCTCAAGCCACCGCTTAGGTTGGATTTTTCGTGGCAGCCGGAATGCTCGGATTGGCGGAATGCGGCCTTCCGTTGAACCCGGTTGCCACATACAACTGAAACGGCGCCCAATAAAAAGGACGCCGAAACACGTTGTTCGATTTCATCATCTCAAGCTTTGCTGTTCTCAATGCAGTAGCCGGATCTTCACCCCGGCTCAGGCCGTTGTACATGGTATCCATCAACTGAGGCGTGGAAGCGTCGTTCGCCTCCCAAAGGGCTGCGATTACGTTGCGTGCTCCAGCGCGAAGAAACGCCCACGACAAGCCTACCAATCCCTCGCCGCTGTAGGCCCGGTTGCCCGAGCCGTAGCACGCGGAGATTGTCACTAGGTCGGCTGTCAATGGCTTCTGGACGATCTCACGGGCGTACAGCTTGTAAGCATCGCCACGGCGAGAAAGGACAACAGCAGAATCCAGCGGACTCAGGCGGCTCGCCGTCGCGTGAGCCACAAAGTGTATGTACGAGTATCTCTCAGGGCTGCTGGCGAGATATGCATCGGGCGTGGCGTTGGCGCCCTCAATCACTAGTTTTCGGTTATGATCAAAGTGCGTAACTACATCGCGCATTTCCTCGTCTGCCTGCTCAAGGGCCGGAAATTCACTACTGGGCGACACAGGATTGCCGATCAGCAGCAGGCTAGGGTTTCTGCCATCTGGCACTGCCAGCGCTGGACCGAGCAGAAGCAAGGAGTTGGCGTTGCGAATCGTGACGTCTTCTATCCAGTAGTGCAGTTTGGGTGTGGTCGCCAAAAGCGTTTCAAAATTCAGTTCGTGCAATGAGCCTTCGGCAATCACCACCACACGTGAGCCTGCCGCGATCAGTTTCTCCGCCGGCCCAACCAACAATTTGTATAATTCTTGGCCACTAGGGTTAGCAGTTTCCAAGGGATCGCGTGGCCCGGTCAGCGCTTTCCGATAATTCCGCACCAGCGCATTGATCTCGGAATCGGCCGGTAACGAGAAAAGCTCAATCTTCGCCGCGGTGATCGCCCATAAATAGGAACGTTCGGGCTTCAACCAGTACGCAAGAATGACTGCTCCCTGACGTCGAGCGATGTCGCTTGGCTCCAATCTCCCAGTCGAGGGCGACTTGATTCCTAAGCCTTCCGCAAGTGTCTGCGCGCGGCTGTGTTCCGCAACGGCAAGTGCGTCTTCGATCCTTCCTCGTGAGATCAGGAAATCAATGTAGTTGTCGTAAAACTCCGTGGCAGTATTCAGAAACGAAAGACGATATTCCTCCTTCGAGAGCGAGGATCGGGCTTCATCGATTCCCGCCAGCGCTTTCCGGAATTGACCTTCCGCTTGCATCGGCAAACCGGCTTCGGCGAGACCTTTTGCTAGAGCTGCCTGAGCTTCCCAACGCAAAGACAAGTTTTCCGCCGAGTCGTTGATCACCCGCTGAAAGTGTTGTTCGGCATCGCGGAGATCGCCTTGCCCCGCTGCGATTTCTGCCCGGTAGAAGACCGAGTACAGCGCATACGTTCGATCATCGGCGATTCGATTTAGCTGCTCAGCCTGCGCGTTGTATTCGGCCGCTTGCTTGAAGTTTTTCGTCGTGATGGCAACGCGCGTCATCTCGTTCAATGTGATTGCTTCCAGAGCCTTGTTCTGAAGCTTCCTTGCGATGTCCAGTGCTTCTCGGAGCTTTTCTTCGGCCGCCTCATACTGCCGGTTCATCGAGTAGACGGTCCCCAGATTGGCCAGCCAAACCTGCTGGTCTTTGAAAGATCCCAATTCAGCTGATAACCGTTCTGCCTTTTGAAGCAGATCCTGGGCTCGCTCCAGATCGCCCAGCATTAGGTAGCACCATCCAAGATTCCCCATGACCTTGGCGATCGACGCGCGGTTACCTAGCGCTTCCGAAACTCGCAGCGATTCAGCGTAGCGGTCAATGGCTTCGTCGTAACGTTGCGTGCGTGTGCTGACGATCCCAAGATTGCCGAGCGCGCTTGCCTGAAGTAACAACCGATTCTGCGAGCGACCAATCGAAAGCGCCTTTTGGAAGGATTGCTCCGCTAACGGATAATTGCTTCTCACGACAGCCGTCACACCTTGCGCCAGGAATACATCTCCCATCAAAACTGGCTGGTGTTCGGAAGCAAGAACTGCTGCTTCGGCAAGAAGCCTGTCGGCCTCTTCGAAGTGCTGTAGAAAGCATTCCGCCAGGCCGAGTACGAGTTTCCTTCGTGTGAGAGTTTCGAAAGACAGGCTGGCCGGCGGCTCCTCATTGATTAGCGGTAAGGCGTCCTTACTTATCCCGCGCCATACCAGCGCTTCCGCGCTGAGTACGCGGAAGCGCCATGACCACTCAACTGACTTGGAACCGTATTGTTTGTATCCTTGATTGGCGAGTTCTTCCGCGACCGTCAGTTCGCCGCGCTCGAGAGCTGAGCGCCCCTGTTGATACAAGGAATCAGCGGAAACTTTCTTCTGTTGTCTGGCCAGAAACACGCCCAACAGGATCAGAAGAGCCAGGCTGCTTATGGCCAGGTAGATCCATTTGCGCCGCCGCTTGCCACTGTTAAATCCCCCTCCACCGGGGATCCGAGCTTGAATCGCATCATCGTCAAAGTGCGGGCGTCCTTCTCCATCAAGAGTTCCCCGAGAAATAGAACTCCGAAGTCCGGGATTACCAGGACATGGCGGTAAGTCTGAAAACTGCTCTTTCCCGAGGCGCCTTTGACCACCGAACACGGAACGATTCCCTTCGCTTCCGGCAACGACTTCTGCTTCTCAGTAAACGCGTATTGTTCCTTTAAGCAGGCAGGAACTTCGTCCGGTTGGAGGTCGCCCCATAAGAAGCGCCGCCGTATGTCTTTCTTGAACGTAGGGTTCCGGTCGAATTCATTCTTGAACGCGTTGTAAGTGTTCAGATTATTGAACAGCGCATCGTCGAAGTCTACCGTGACCGGTTGCCCCTGTACCTGCAGATTGGTGATCGTGCTGCCGGAAACGCTGATTCGCGGTTCGTTCTCGCCCGGATAATGCTCCGATAGAAGGTCTGCGACTACGCTATCTGCGGTGACAATCCCGAGCACATTCAGCCCCGTAACGCTGGCGGCTACCCGCGTACGATAGACACCGTCGTTGTCCAGAGTCCCTGTGATTTCTGTGAGAGCACTCTCGATCGTCACCACTTCCGGGAGCCCTGCACATTCGGGATCTTTAAGGTCTGGAACGGCATGCTTCCCCGAGCTTGCCGAGGCTTTGCCGCCTGTTATCGGAAGAGAAGTTGCTGCTCTTGAATCGATGAGTTGCTGAAAGGGTCGAGTTACAACTCCCCCCAACCCGACACCCAAGCCATGAAAGTAAAAAGTTTTCGCCATTGTCGCCTGCCAATCAGTTTGATTTACAAACTACTGAACAGACCTATTGGAATCGAATCGTAAGTGGGTATCGTGCAATTTCGGTCGCCGCAGGATTTTGTCCCGCGTGACCCTCCACCACCAGCGTGGCGTTTCCAGGTTCGATTGCGCCGGCAGGTATCAGGATCTGGACGGTGTCCTTAGCTTGCTCGGCGGAAACCTGCACCCGGACTGGACGTTGCCCCGATTCCGTCTGAAGGTCCACCGTATAGTACGCAAACGATTCCTTGGCGGGAATATCTATATAGAGCCCGAATGGGCGATCTTTCGGCGCGAGAATCTCAGCCGCTCCGCCGCTGCGTGAGCCGGCTGTTACCAGTGAAAAAGAAGCTAACGTCTGTGGCTGCGAGGTCGATCGCTTGAGTGAGGGAATCGTCACCAGATTCTGATACGAGAGCACTCCGGCAAGCACCACAACCGCGGCCGCAAAACCCCACGCCGGTCTCAACCAGGCAAGCCAGCCACGAGTGCCAGTCGTCGGCACCAATACCGTCTGCATGGGAGCCGCTTCGTGCGTAAGCACATGGCGCGCATTATCCAGAAGCACAGCGCCATTCCGGATGTCGCTTGCGCATTCCATGCAGCCGAAAAAGTGCTCCTCGAACTGATCTCTCTGTTCAGCGCTCAATTCGCCAAGCAGGTATCGTTCGGCAGCTTGCATCTGGATGGCTTCAGAATGGTCCATTTTCACTGCTTTCCTGTGGCGCTTTTTCGCCAAGTCGCCAAAAAACGGTGCCCCCGGATCGCTACTCCCCCATTTCGCAACCCGGGAAGCACCAAGTGCGCGTCTGGTAGATAGTGTCGGAATCCGGCTGACCGTTTCATAATGTTTTTACTCTCCGGCCCTGGGCGGCAATCGTCTTCTCATAACAGGACTTAAAGTTCTGCTTGGCACGGTGCACCAGTACCCGAAGGTAATCCCGGTCGATCCCCAGGCTCTGGCATATCTGGTCCTTATTTCCTTCGTCCAGCAGCACGGCTCGTATTAGGTCCTGATCCTTGCGCGAAAGCCTCTCCAGAACCTGGCGCACACTTGACTGCGCCTGTTCGGATATCAATTGACCATCAAGGTCGATCGTCTTATCGGGAATTTCCTGAGTGTCTTCATCGGCCTGCTCGTGCCGGTTGCTCGATCGATAGTGCTCTAAAAGAATGTTGTTGCAGACCGAATTCACGAACGCACCTAGCCGCTCTGGCTGCTGTACACCACCGTCTTTTCGGATTGCTGTCAGCACTCGCAGGAACGTTTCCTGCCGAATGTCTTCGATAGCATCCGCCGCGAGATAACGGGCGCGCAGTTTGATCAGGACTAGATCGCTGAAATAGGACACGAAATGGCCTTCAGTAGCGGGGTCTCCCGCCCGCAAGCGCTCTAGATAAGGCCGATCGAACGAAAAGAGTTCCACATGTCCTCGGGATCAAACGACTGAGTATAAATTTGCGCTGCCACGTAGGCAAAGGTAGAGAATGCTTTTTGCCACGTGTGCCCACGCAAATCGGCCGACATGCCGAATGCAATGGCACTTAGGAGACTGATTTAACGGAATTCTGATGGTGGCCAGGGACGGAATCGAACCGCCGACACGCGGATTTTCAGTCCGCTGCTCTACCAGCTGAGCTACCTGGCCACGCTTGTTTGCGCTAGGAAGTCGCGCAGGACTGCAAGGCCGTCCGTTACGCCATCGGCTGCGAATGCCTTGGCTGGGATGTGTCTGCTAACGGACTCAGCAATTGTAACAACTCACCCCGATTTACTCCAAATCCCGCTTGTGGAATGCTATACCTTCAGTCGCAACTCGCCATTCATCATCACACCCGAGCACGTCTCCGATGCAAACCAATACGGAATCTCCCGATAATCCTTCACCCCAAAGATCGCCAGGTCCGCATCTTTCCCCGGCTCAACGCTTCCCTTCCGATCCGCCATCCGCAGTGACCACGCGCCATTAATCGTCGCCGCCGCAATACCTTCCGCCGGCGTCATCTTCATATGCGTGCACGCCAGCGACAACACAAACGGCATACTCACTGTCGGTGACGTTCCCGGATTAAAATCCGTCGCCAGAGCGACCGCCGCTCCAGCATCAATCAACTTCCTCGCCGGCGGATACTGCTTTAGCCCCAGGAAGAAGTTCGCTCCTGGCACCAATGTTGCCACCGTATCCGATTTCGCCAGCGTCGCGATGTCCGCGTCGTCCATGAAGTCCAAGTGATCGAACGAGGCCGGCTTGTACTCATACAGCGAATCCAGTTTCGCCGGACTCAACTGCCACACGTGCGCCCGCGTTTCCAATCCGTTCGACACCGCCGCCGCCAGAATCCTCTCCGACTGCTCCAGCGAAAATGCACCCCGCTCGCAGAACACATCCACGAACTTCGCGAGCTTCTTCTTCGCGACTTGCGGAATCAACTCCTCGCACACGACTCGCACATACTCATCCGGATCGCCTTTGTACTCCGGCGGAACCACGTGCGCACCCAGCAGCGTCGGCACCAATGTCCCCGGCCACTTCTTAGCCGAATCCCGAATCGCCTCCAGCGACTTGATCTCCGACTCCGCACTCAACCCGTACCCCGACTTCGCCTCCACCGTCGTCGTTCCTTCCGCCGACATCTGGTTCAGCGCCGCCACAACCTTCTCCGCCAACTCCTTCCGCTTCGCCTCGCGCACGCCCGCGATACTCGACCGGATCCCTCCGCCCGCCTCGGCGATCTCCTCGTACGTCGCGCCTTCAATTCGCTTCTCGAAATCCACCAGCCTCGGCTGCATGAACGCCGGATGCGTATGCGAATCCACGAACCCCGGCAGCACCACGCCACCACGACAGTCAACTTCGATGACACTTCCGTTCTTCAGCCACGCATCCCGATTCGCTTCCTTCCGCGTGCCGACCGAAACAATCCGCCCACCCGCGCAAAGCACCGCGGCATCTTCAATCAGGCCAACTTGGCGCAGATCCCCACCCCGACGCGGCCCATCCGCACCACGCATCGTGAGCAATTGATTGATGTTCGTAAGTAAGAGCGATTCCATCTAGAACGGCGCCTCATCGGCAGACGGCCCATAGATCGCCGGAACCGGCACATCATTCAGCCGCAGATACACTCCCAATTGCGCCCGATGATGAATGTTGTGGTTCATCACCCACGTCCGCAGTACCGCCACCTTCGGCAGCGTCATCAGCTTCTGCCCGCGCTTCAGCAACGACCAGTTCTCCATCATCTGCGCATCCGACGTCGCGGCAATCTTCTCTCGCGCCGCCTTCACGTTTTCGTCGAAAGCCTTCAGCACTTCGGCCCGATTCGCCGGAACCCGCGTTCGCGGCGGTTCTCCACCCGCAGGCTCCAGGTCGAGCGAATCGCTCTCCAGCGTGCTCTTCACCCACGATGGAATATTCGCCAGATGCCCGGCCAGCCATCCCATCGTCGGAGACTTCTCATGCGGCTTCCATCCAAACTTTTCATCCAGCACGCGCTCCAGCGCCTTCCGTGTGTTCGCCATCTCGTGATCGAATTCCGGCAACATCGATTGCGCAATCATCATCGTTAGCCCTTCATCGGGATCTTGATCCCCTTCTCACCCGCGAACTCCTTCGCCTCGTCGTATCCCGAATCCACGTGACGCGCCACGCCGATCCCCGGATCATTCGTCAGCACCCGTTCGATCCGTTTCGCCATCGCGTCCGTTCCGTCGGCAACGGTGACTTGCCCCGCGTGCTGCGAATAGCCAATCCCAACTCCGCCGCCGTTATGAATCGACACCCACGAAGCACCCGACGCCGTATTCAGCAGCGCATTCAGCAACGGCCAGTCCGCCACCGCGTCCGACCCATCCTTCATGCTCTCCGTCTCGCGATACGGCGACGCCACCGATCCGCAATCCAGATGATCGCGTCCAATCACGATCGGTGCCTTGATCTTCCCTTTCTTCACTAGATCGTTAATCGCTAGCCCGAACTGCGCTCGCTCGCCATATCCCAGCCAGCAGATACGCGCCGGAAGGCCCTGGAACTTGATCCGCTTCCGCGCCAGATCGATCCACCGGCTCAGAATGCGGTTCTCCGGAAACATCTCCAGCACCAGGTCATCGGTTACGGCAATATCCGAAGGCTCGCCCGACAGTGCCGCCCACCGGAACGGCCCGCGTCCTTCGCAGAACAGCGGCCTGATGTACGCAGGCACAAACCCCGGAAAGTCATACGCGTTCGCCACTCCGCGCTGATGCGCAAATGTTCGGATGTTATTCCCATAGTCGAACGTCACCGCGCCCATCTTCTGTAGCTTCAGCATGCCTTCCACATGCCGCGCCATCGCATCCAGCGACTTGTCCAGGTACGCCTTCGGATTGCTCTTCCGCAGCTCCAACGCCGCCTCAAGGCTCATTCCGTTGGGAACATATCCATTCAGCGGATCATGCGCCGACGTCTGGTCCGTCAACAAATCCGGAATCACGCCTCTCTCGGCCAGTTCCGGAATCACGTCCGCGCAATTCCCCACCAGCCCCACCGACACCGCTTCCTTCTTCCGCACCGCGTTCTTCAGGATTCGCAACGCCTCATCCAGCGTGTTCACCATGAAGTCGCAATAGCCAGTCTTCAGACGCTTCTTGATCCGCTCTGGATCGACATCAATCCCCAGGAACGCTGCGCCGTTCATCGTCGCCGCTAGTGGCTGAGCTCCACCCATGCCGCCCATGCCGCCGCTCACCACCAACTTCCCTTCCAGCGATCCGCCCAGGTGCTTCTCGGCCGCGGCCGCAAACGTCTCGAACGTGCCCTGCACAATTCCCTGCGACCCAATGTAGATCCACGAGCCCGCCGTCATCTGCCCGTACATCATTAGTCCGGCGCGCTCCAGTTCGTTGAACTTCTCCCAGTTCGACCAATGACCCACCAGGTTCGAGTTCGCGATCAGCACTCGCGGCGCGTACTCATGCGTCTTGAAAATCCCCACGGGCTTGCCCGACTGCACCAGCAAGGTCTCGTGGTTGTCCAGCGACTTCAACGAGCGCACAATCGCCTCGTAGCATTCCCAACTCCGCGCGGCCCGTCCCGTTCCGCCATAAACCACCAGGTCTTGCGGACGCTCCCCAACCTCTTCATCAAGGTTGTTCATCAGCATGCGCATCGCGGCTTCCTGGTTCCATCCTTTACAGGAAAGCGCCGTTCCGCGCGGGGCTTTGATCTTCGTGTAGGTATGAGGGCTCACTTCGGTTTCAACTGGCATAAGCAGTCATGGTAGTAGCCCCGAATCCCGCAAGCAAGAACCGTGTGGACACAGGCGCCCTCGCCTGTGTGCTCGGTGCGAAGCACCGAGTTTATTAACTATCCAATAGGACTAAACTATCCCCATGAAAGCCGCACTCCTCCTCCTGCTCCTCACTCTCTCCGCCGCCGCCCAGACTCCGCCGAAACCATCCCCCTGCCCCGATCGTCCCGAACTCCAAGGCGAACTCACCGACACCCGTGCTCTCATCGCGCGCATGCAGAACCGCATCATTACCATGCGCAACTCCGCCGGAACCATTCGTGACTTCGAGGTCCGCAACGCCCTTCAGGTCAACGCCGACGCCTGGCAGGATCTCCACGACAACCTCAAGCTCCGCCTCGACCGCCTCCAAACCATCCTCGACCGCTGCGACGCCCGCGAAAAAATCGAGTCCGCCAAACCCAAACCGTAGCGCCGGCGTCTAGGCCGACTGTTTTCATCCCCAAGAGAGGGCATTAATCTCGCCGGCAGGCGAGGTGTCACAAGTGGGAGCCCAAGGCGTAAGCCTTGGGTTAGCGCCCGCTAGAGTCTTGCCCCTGGCGGTGCGCAGCACCGCTATCCTGTCTTCCCATTATGGAATTCAGGAATTCCTCTGACTGTCAGTTTTAAGCCAACCGGCGAGAACCAAACATGTGCGAAAGTCCCAGCCGGATCCACGGGCTCAGGAAGATTGCCAGGTAGATCAAACTGATCCACGGCTGGTATTCGACGTAGAATTCGTGCGGAGTCAGCGACCACTGGTTCTTGATCACGACAAAACCGACGAAATCAACCAGCATGGCAGACACCAGCCAGAGCATGGCGAGCTGAAGAGTCTGCTTGCGTTCCTGCTGCGCGTTTAACGGACGACGCTTGCGGAAATACAGCCAGGCAAATACCGGCCATACGAGAAACATAATCAGCACGTGATAAGGAACCGTGGCCACGAAGGCAGGCGCCCGCAAAATACTCTCACCCGGCTGCGGACCGGGGGAGTGATTGATGGCCGCGTAGGTCTGGGACACAGTAGCTGCCATAATCGTCACGAGCACATAAGCAACCAGAAAGTAGATGAGGGCAGGAATAATAGCGAGGCGATTCCCCAATTGGCGCTTTGCGTCAGCCACGTAATGTTCTCCTGCCAGAGACTTACGTGTGAACGGGCGTTAATGTTCCCTACAGGCCAACAAAATTGACGAAACGTTAATGCCCGGCTGGTGGCCGGGCTGAGGTTCATGTAATGGGGGCGAGTGGGCCCCGGTGAAACCATGACGTTAAACTCGGCGGGTGCCTCATCCTTTAGCCCCGAAGCGGCGTAAGGCTGGGGTCGGGCGGATTTCACTCCACCAACGCGGCGGGCGGCCGGACCCCGCGTTAGGACTGATTTGGCTGCCCGGTCCTTTCGGCGTTCTGTGCCGAAAGGGCCGGACTACCACCAGCGTGAGTCCGACTACTTTCCTATTCAAGTCTCTGTGCCTCTGTGTCTCTGTGGTGGATTCTGTCTTTCCCATTTCGGCACAATCCGCTCCGTCCTATGTCAAGGGGGTCACCGAGCCCTTTTCCCCGCAAAGTCCTGATAACGCTCGCAAAATAAATTCCCAAACCTTGGCATGATGCCCCCACCCCAATTGCTATCCTGAAAATGTAGGCGGTGAAGACGAATTTTCCGTCTCACCACCGTTTGTTTTTGTTTTGTCATTCTGAGGCGCAGCCGAAGAACCTCTGTACTTGGGTTTGTCATTCTGGCCCTGACGCCGAAACGAAGTGAAGCGGAGGTGGAAGAATCTCTATAAGTCACGCAAAGTCTTCAGGAAGAAAGCTTTTGCCAACGACCAACGACTAACAACTAACGACTTGTTTATTTAACTCCTTTGTTTTCATATACAAGCTGTATCCTCTTGATTTCAAAGGAATTACAGGCCCTTTGTTTTCATATATGTAGAATTTCACGCTCTCGTAACTGCTTTGTTTTC